>JAZFTN010000086.1:0-4215 GCA_036446715.1 Acidimicrobiia bacterium
CTCGAGCGAGACGTGCTGGCATCCAGAGTTGCTCAGACCGGAAACGGCATCGATGCTCTCATGATGGCCGGAGACCTCGTCTGGGTGGGAGAGGGCTCGCTTGGCTCCAGGGATGGAAGGGTGGCGCTCTATCCACGCGACACGCTCACCTCGCTCTGGAAAGGACCCGACGCAGATGCCGATTTGAACTCCAAGGCAATCGAGATCCTGGGTGTGTTGGACGACTCCGGCGCCAGTTTCTTTCGGGATGTATACGAGGGGACTGGGGGCGGAGATCCCGAGGAGACTCTCAAAGCCGTCTGGGATCTGGTCTGGGCCGGTCATATCACCAATGACACGTTTGAGCCTGTACGAGCGTTTGTCGCCAGACGCCGTGGTTCGAGCTCGGGACGCGCCTCCCTCTCCAGTCGGTTTCCACCTCATTCAGCCGGTCGATGGTCGCTCACCAAGGGACTGATCCGAACGGCTCCTTCAGAAACAGAGCGCCATGCCGCATGGGCGGAGTTGCTTCTCGATCGACATGGTGTGGTGACGAGAAGCACGGCGCTCGCCGAGGGCTACCCCGGAGGTTTCACAACCCTCTACCCGGTCTTCAGTCGTCTCGAGGAGACCGGACGGATTCGTCGCGGCTACTTCGTCGAGGGACTCGGTGGCTCACAATTCGCACTCCCCGGCGCCGTTGACCGTCTTCGCGGTGAATCAGATCCGTCTCTGTTGGTTCTTGCCGCCACCGACCCTGCCAACCCTTACGGAGGAGTCCTTCCCTGGCCAGACCTGGCAGAGACCCGACTGGCTCGTGATGCCGGCGCCTATGTCCTCCTCTGGGGCGGAGATCTCATCGGCTATCTCGACAAGGGCCGCCGTGCGCTTACCTTGCTCAGCCCCTCGGTCGAACAGTTCAGCCTCGTATCCCGGGCCATGGCGGATGTCGCCGGGAAGTACAGACGTCTCACGCTGGTCACGATCAACGGCGAGTCTGCGTCGACCTCGCCGCTCGCTTCTCCCTTGTCGGAATGGGGCTTTGCCACCGCCCCTCGGGGCCTGACCTACCGCGGCTAAACGCGATCGAGCACCTCGTAGGTGGTGTTGCGGAGTACCGGGGTTCGCCCTGCGGCTTCGATGACGGAGCGAAACTCTTCGGTCGTTACCTCCTGGCCATGCTCTGCTCCGGCGGCGCGAGTGATGATCTCACCCATGAGGGTCCCACCCAGATCGTTGCATCCTGCGTCGAGAAGACGCCGACCACCGTCAAGGCCCAGCTTCACCCACGAAGCCTGAATGTTGTCGATCAGACCATCGAAGGCGATGCGAGACACCGCGTGGATCAGCACCACTTCGTCCCAGGTGGGTCCCGGGCGCGATCGTCCACGAAGATAGATCGGCGACCCCATGTGCACGAAGGGCAGTGGGACCATCTCGGTAAACCCGGCGGTGCGGCGCTGGATCTCGCGGATGACTTCGAGATGTCTCGCCCAAGAACGTGGATGATCGATATGACCGAACATGATCGTGGAGGTCGTCCTGAGGCCGAGTTCGTGAGCGGTGATCATCACTTCGGCCCACTGCGATGTCCGGATCTTGTCGGGACAGAGATGGGTCCGAATCTCGTCGTCGAGAATCTCGGCTGCGGTCCCTGGCAACGTGCCCAACCCGGCTTCTTTCAACTCACTCAAGAACTGCCTCACCGAAAGGCCAAGGGTCTCGGCGCCCTGCCAGACCTCCAAAGGCGTGAAACCATGGATGTGCATGTCAGGAAGCTCTTCCTTGATGGCCTTGACCACCTCGACGTAGAAATTGCCTGTGAAATCTGGGTGAATCCCACCCTGAAGGGTCACCTCCGTTGCGCCCCGGTCCCATGCCTCACGTGAGCGATCCACGATCTCGTCGAGCCCCATCAGATAGGGCTCGCCACGCAAATTCAAAGACTTGGGCCCTTTGGAGAAGGCGCAGAAGCCGCACTTGAAGTAGCAGAGGTTGGTGTAGTTGATGTTCCGGTTGACGACGTAGGTCACCGTGTCTCCCACCGCTCTCTTCCGCAGATCATCGGCCGTTCGAGCAACGGCGTCGATCTGATCGCCTCTCGCCATGAAGAGCTCTTCCAACTCGGCCACTGTGGGGGCATGTCCGTTCAGGGAACGCTCGAGGACCGGCGCCAGGTCACCGGCGCCACCGAGACCTCCGAATCCCGTTCCGCCCACCCATGCTGCGTCCATCCACTCCGCAGACAGACGCCCGACCGGCACCGGAGGATCCATGTCCCTGCCGGGAGCCCACCCATAACGCGGCCGTGCCGCGCCGGACCCGTCAACCTGGTTGAGCCACGTTGTGAATATGTCCTTGGGTAACACGCCCCTCGCCTCATCGATCTCCACACCGGGCGGAAAGGCAGTGCGCTCCACGAACTGCACCTCTGGCAACGAGTCACGCAGCTCGCCGAGTCTCTCGCCGCTCCAGTCACGGAGCAACAGGTCGGTGGCACCGTCCGAAACCGCCTTCCCGGCTTGAGTGACATCGTCCGCGAACACTGAGACCGAGGCCTCGATACCGGGCAAACCCGTGATCTGTTTTGCTCCGGAAACCGCCGAGCGTGTAGTCCTCAGATAGGCCGAGCGACTCCGCGCGATCGCGTCGAGCACTTTCTCTCTTGGTCCGGTGTCGACGACCGTGAGACGCCACGGCGCCACCTGCTTCGAAGCCAGCAGGAGAGCGTCGCCGGGGTCGACCACCCATGCCGCCGGGTCATCGTCGCCAATCTTGCGCGCGACCACCAGCACACCACCTTTGAATCCCGCTGCGATGTCGGCGGAGGTCGGGATGTCGACCTCGATGGTCGTCGTCCCTTCGCGTCGTCGACTGACTGCCGTCGGCTCGGCGAGTGTGTCGGCAGGACGAACGCGGAGGTAGGTGACTCTCATACCACCCCAATCTTGGTCGTTATCGCCGCTAAACCGTCGGCATCGGCCGCGATCTGCACGTCGGCGAGCAAACCCGGATCGATCCACTCCTCGTTGATGTAACCGGGGTAGACGGGAAGACGGGGTCGGAGGTCGAAACCTGCGGCCAGCGTCCGGCTCTTCAGCTCCTCCAGGTGGGGCCAGGGAGCCTCGGGATTGACCCAGTCGATCGTCAACGGCGACACACCACCCCAATCATTGATCCCGGCTTCGAGATAGATCTCATAGCTCTCGGTGAGGTTCGGGGGCACCTGAATGCTCGCCTCGGCGCCCATGATCCAGCGGGCAATGGCGACCACTCGGACAAACCATCGTGGCACTGGTTCGGCGGCACGCCTCATCGGCGTGTCGTCCTTCGCCCGGAAGTTCTGGATGATCACTTCCTGTATGGCGCCCGTCGTTTCGGCGAGGTCGCTGAGCGCAAACAACGAGTCAACGATCTCCTCGTGGTTCTCTCCGATTCCCACCAGGATCCCGGTTGTGAACGGAACCTTCTGTCGTCCGGCAGCCTCGATCGTCGCCACCCGCCGGGCGGGCTCCTTCGTTGGAGAGTTGTGATGCACCATCCCAGGCTCGGTCAGTCGAGACGAGATGTTCTCCAGCATCATCCCCATCGACGGATTGGTCGGCCTGAGAAGGGTCATCGCCGCATCGTCCATGAGACCAGGGTTGGCGTGAGGAAACAGCGATGTCTCCGACCTGACCAGCGATGTCATCTCAGCCACGTACTCGATGGTGGTGTTTAGACCCTTGCCCTTCAGGAACTCTCGAGCTTGGGGCCATCGGCGCTCGGGACGGTCCCCCAAGGTGAACAGCGCCTCGGTACAGCTGGCGGCGTCACCTGCCTTGGCGACAGCGAGCACCTCCTCAGGTTCGAGGTAGAAACCGCCGGCACCCGGTGGCTTGGCAAAGGTGCAGTAGGTGCACCGGTCGTTGCAGAGCGTCGTCAGTGGGATGAAGACCTTCCGGCTGTACGTGACGACTCTCCCTCGCCCCTCATCACGCAACTGGGAGGCATGGGCGAACAGCAACGCTTGGTCCGCCTCGCCGTTGAGATAGCGCAGGGCAAGCTCTGGGTCCGGAGAGGGATGGGTCACAAGTGACAGGACACTAGGAGATGCCCGAAGAGCCGGCGCCGATCACACCTCCATCAACCGGCACGATGGCTCCCGTCATCCAAGAAGCCGCGTCGGACGAGAGAAACACGATCAATCGTGCAACGTCTTCGGGCTCACCGACCCGGCCCAGCGGATGCATGCGC
>JAZFTN010000087.1:0-5700 GCA_036446715.1 Acidimicrobiia bacterium
GGATTGCGCCGGCTGACTGATCACCATCCGGATGGCCGTGAGCCAACTGTTAGAAACCGCCGAAGTGAGCGGCGACTTCACCTCCCGAGAGTTGACCGTCGAGTACAACTCTTCCGAGGTGACCGTGGAGGAGATCCAACAAACCCTGGCATCGGTCGGCTACGAATCCAGCATCCTTGAGAACCCTTAGCGCTGGCTTGGCCAGCCCCCGCAGGTGGCTGCAGCATCTGCAGAACGTTGGCTACATCGGGACCGGCGGTTCGGTCACCCTGCTCCAGTGCCAACACGTGCCGCTGCAAACGCACCAACAGCTCTTTGGTTGTGGCGAGTGTCTCAGCGTGTTTGTCCACAATTCCAATTGTCGCAGCAATGACCATGCTTGGAGGACTCAGGTAGCGAGTCGCACATAACGGCGCAGTTGTTACAAATCACTCGGAAGCGTCTCCCTGAGATTCCCCGTTGCCTGAACAATCGCGCCGTCGGATCGGTGGGCTCAGGTCACCAGAAGGGCGAACACGCCTCCAATGACTCCACCGACAACTGAAGCAGACACGGCCACAAGTACATTCAGGCGACGCTGGTGCTGATGCTGGAACAGCCGAATCAGTCTGCCTGTCGCTTCTGTTGACGACTCCTGCATCTGGTCGATTTCAGCTTGTGTTGCCTCTAGTACGAGGTCACCATGTCTAGAAGAATCCTCCATCTCCGATAGGTCACGGCTGCTGTCAAGACTCATCCGAACTCTCGCTACCTCATGGTCATAAAGACTTATGAGTGCCTCATCGGCCAGCCGACCGAGTTTCCATCGCCGAGCCCACACCTTCTCCCCTTCGAGGCTTGCTGCCTGACGAAGTGCATTCGTTTCGACGGGGTAGTCTTGGGTACATACGAATGCCCAAGCCGCAGGTGAAAAGCCGATGACCTGGGGATTCGTTGGAAGGGCAACGGGATCACCCACATTGGTCCCACTAAAAACCCCCGCGACGGCCAAACGTCCGGGGGCACGGCCAACCTAACTAGGAGGTTGACATGGCCGACAGTACCAACCGCAGAACCCGAGGCACCGGGTCGATTCGCAAGCGCAAGGCGGCCACAGCGAAACCGTGGGAAGCGCGATACCGGGGGCCCGACGGACGCTCACACTCCAAGACCTTCGCCCGCAAGACCGACGCAGAGAAGTGGCTCCGACGTGAAATCGGGAAGGTGGAGCGGGCCGAGTGGACCGATCCTCGCGCTGGCCGCACCACTGTCGCCGAAGTTGCCGAGACCTGGTTCGCCGGCGTCCAGGCTCGAGACACCAAGCCCAAGACCGTCGCCGGGTATCGCAACCTGCTCGACTCCCGGGTCCTACCTGTATTCGGCGATTACGAGCTTCGACACGTCACATCGAAGGCCGTCAGAGAGTGGCTCGAGGAAATGGCGCGAGAGGGATTGAGCGGTGCCCGCGCCCGCGCGGCATTGCAGGTGCTCGGCGCCGTGATGCGGCGAGCGGTGAAGGACGAGCTGATCCCCCGCAACCCGATCGACAAGCTCGACGCAACCGACAAACCAACCGTGAGGAGACGCCGACAGCTCTTCATCAACGACTTCGAGGTGAAGGCACTCGCCGACGCGGCCGCCGAGCGACACGACGGTGCCGGGATGCTCATTCGGTTCTTCGCCTACTCGGGATGCCGCTGGGGCGAAGCAACCGCGCTGCGGGTCGGTGACATCGAGGCCAACGGCAGCGGCAAAGCCAAAGTCCACGTGGAGCGGGCCTACTCGGACGTGAGGGGCAAGCTGGTTCTTGGCGAGCCCAAGACTCACGAAAGACGTGTCGTGATTCTGCCGGCGTGGGTGTCCCGGATGATGTTCGATCACATCGAGGGCAAGTCAGCGGACGAGCTGGTGTTCACCACACCAACCGGACGACCTCTTCGATCCTCGAACTTCCGTCGGGCCGTGTGGGCGCCGGCATGTGAGGCGTCGAAGATGCCCGAGGGTCTGATGATCCATGATCTGAGAGATACCGCCGCATCCCTGGCCACCCGGTCTGGGGCTCCGCTGCTCGCGGTGTCGCGGATGCTGGGACACCGGGACGCATCGATAACGGCAACCACATACGCCAGTCTGTTCGACGAGGACCTCGAGCTCCTCGCCGATAGGTGGGATGCAGCCACCCCGAGAGAGGTGAAGGGGTCAGCGGGATGAATCTATCCCAACAATGTCCCGCGTCGTGAAAGTGGTTAGAGGTGTACTCAGAGGGAGTGACGGATGCCCTATCCACGATGGTTGGCCAAGATCAACAAGCGGGTCATCAACCCAAGACAGATAAGAAAAGGGGAGTACCCCGTTGTCACCCATATCGGGAGAACGTCGGGGAGGTCATATGAGACACCGCTTGACGCCTTCCCGACCAGGACCGGCTATGTGCTGGTTTCCCGGTACGGTCCCGAGTCGGACTGGGTTTGCAACATCCTGACGGCCGAAACCGCCACTCTCCGCATCGCCGGCGAAGAGCGCACACTTGACTCACCGCGGTTGGTCTCGCAGAAAGAGGCATGCGACGCTTTGGTATCCGACGAGCCGCCGGCCGACTTCACCAAAGCCGAAGACTTCGTGCTGATGGACCACAAGACCTAGCTACGACTGATGTTCAGCCGCACGGTGATCGAGGTGGTGATAGGCGTGTTCTACGCCTTAGGAGCGGGCGCTCAGGGTCTGTGGGTGCTGCGGCACAGCGAGAAGTTCTATCGCGACATGGCAGACAGAGCGTGGCTCCCACCGGCCGAGACCTTCGTCGAAGGAGTCCTCATACCAAACAGTGTCACAGTCACGGTCCTAGTAGCTCTCTTCGAGGCCGGAGTCGCGATAGCCATACTCACCAGGGGAGCCGCAGTTGTTCCGGCACTGATAGCCGGTGGCATCTTTTCTATCGTCGGCGCACTGACCGGCAGCCCCGGCGAGACAGCCTTCTACGGAGCTCTCGCCGTTCTCCACTTCTGGCTCGCCGCAGCCCACTAGGTGCGGCGAGAGCGTGGCCCATCTCGGTAACCGACCACAGCAGAACCGCGCTATACGACCTCGCGCCGCCTCGACGCAATCGCACATAACGGCACTTATGTGTGGCGATTTGGTGCTGTAGCTTCGCCCAGCGATGCGAGAGGACTTCAGCGATAGGAGAACGAACGCGATGGATCATTCCTGGGTCTACGACGACAGCGCAGTGGATTGGGATGAGTTGTCCCAGTTGTATCGGAAAGCTCCGCTTGGGGAGAAATCCCCCAAGGACCTGAAAATGGTTTTTGGAAACAGCAGATTCAAGTGCTTCGTTTACGCCGAGGGTGAACTCGTTGGTGTTGGTCGCGCTTTGGCTGATGGACTCGACTGTTCGTATCTTGCCGACGTGGCAGTCCACCCCGACTTCCAAGGCGGAGGCTTGGGTAAGGCAATCATCAGAAGGCTCGTGGAGCTTTCGGATGGGCATAAGAAGATCCTTCTCTATGCCAATCCAGGTACAGAGGGCTTCTACCGAACTCTCGGTTTCTACAGAATGAACACCGCGATGGCGATATGGCGAAACCAGGAGCAAGCCGTCAGTGACGGGTTGATTCGAGATACAGAATGACCTGACACTCCTCCGACAGCGGTGCTCTCTGGCTGAAGCCTTGCTTCCAGAGGCCGCACATAACGGCACTTATGTACGCCTGGATCACCCTGGAGTTCCCCCCCCCCGCTGACCGAAAATGACAGCACGGCCGTGCGGGTAGCCATGTGTATGTTGCCTCCAGGGGCACGGATCAGGAGACCCGGGTATGGGTAACAAGAAGGAGTCAGAAGCATGGGTGTAGGAAAACTCAAATGTGTTGTTATCAACGTCACCGACCTACCGCTGGCCAACAAGTTTTGGGCGGCAGTCACCGGACTAGAAGTGATCGGATCGGAAACCGGGTGGCACGAGTGGCTCGGATATCTGGGCACCAAAGACCCTTGGAAGCACGAGATCATCCTGCAACGAGTCGACAACTCACCCCTAGACATTCAGGCACCCGACCCTGACAAGCCGAATCAGATGCACATCGACATCACACCCAATCACGGTATCGATCAGGCGATCGAGGAGATCATCGAACTTGGTGGCAGCGTCAAAAAGCCGCCAAGCTTGCTCCCCAGGCCGGGATCATATGGCGACTATCGACCACTCACCGACTGGGCAGTCATGCAAGACCCATTCGGCAATGAATTCTGTCTCGTAGACGAACTAACAAAAGACCAGTCACACGCAGCCATGGCAGCCACAGAAGCAACCACAGACCAACAATGGCGAGTCGCGGCAGGAGTCACCCACTAGCCGCACATAACGGCACTTATGGGCGGCTCACGTCGACCAGTCGACGCCACTCCCGCCCCCAAACGACCGCCGGCTACACCCCGGATGACGAAAGAACAACTCAGAGCGGTGATGGAGACTTTGGACTTCTACAGTCCGCGGCATGAGCGAACCGATCGTGGCCGCTGACAGCATCCGATACAGGGTGACACTGTTTAACGGCGACGCGTTCACCGGTACTTATGACGGGAGTATGACAATCCCTTCTGCTGTCTATTCGTTCTACGACATTGTCGGCGGAGCGTTGGACGGGGCTAGGTCAGTAGCTCTCGCAGCGTCTGACATCCGCTCAGCGGAGGCCGTGCCAGACGGCTGAGGATGCTCCAGGTCGCGCGGTTCGGAAGGCATGGCCTGCCAGTGTCCGCGTAGGGTTCTGCGTCCACAGAGCAAGCCTCCCCTAAAGACCTACCTTGTTGGGGAGGCTTGCTCTTATTCTGGGGATTCACCGTTCAAAGTGGTGGGGGGCTCTCTCTAACATGTCAGACGAAACCGGGAATAACAGGATGTGGACGACCATGGAGCCCAAAGAGTTTTACCGAAAGCTGTTTCTCATCGTCGTGGTCCTCGTGCTGTTGGGAGTGGTTTTAGTGTTGTTGAGATCGTTTTGAGGAACTGCATCGCTGTCGTAGTCGTGTCGGCGACGCCCCACCACCGACGCAAGGGTTCCTCCGTAGAAGGAGAATGTTGACTGAATGAGTGAAGACATCGTCATGGAAGCCGGCGTCAAATACCGGGTGACGACCGATTCGGGCGACGTGTTCACCGGCACTTTCAACGGCACATGGCCGGGTAGCAGCGGCGACGGTCGTTCATTCCTCGATGTGGTGGTCGGCGACGACGCATCCGTCCGTGTGGACTCAATGTCGCTCTACGTTTCGGAGATACGCAGCGCAGAACCAGTGGAGTAGGTTCGCATAGTCAACGTGTCCAGTTAGACGCGCCATTCACCCGGCGTCGTCTCCTTGAGTGACCTGGACACCGAAAGAAGCCCTCCGCCGGGACGCGGGGGCTTCTCTAACAATGGGTCGTCCCACCGAACGCTCGAGTACAGCTTGACTAGCCCATCAAACGGCCAGGCCCGGTGGAAGTGAACCGGGCACGGCCAAAAGTCGAACCTGGATGGCGTGGTCCGACACGAGCGATATATCGTCCAACGCCAGGTCTCACTCCATAAGTAATCAGCCTCATTTACCAGACGCGACCGCTTCATTTTGTGTTCACGGCCCTGTTCGCAGCGTCTCTATCCAATACTGTCGGCGGCTCGGGACCGTGGGACTGGCGCATGGCTGTTCACAACACGGTCCCGCGTCCGGGTTGAGCGCTACCCCCCC
>JAZFTN010000088.1:0-4668 GCA_036446715.1 Acidimicrobiia bacterium
TGGTGATGATGGCGAAGGAGACCCTTCACAACCTCGGCGTCCCCCAAGACCGCATTCATGACGAGTTGTTCTTTGCCGGTCCGGTTGACCCCGCGACATTGCCCCCTGAGCCACCACCCGGAGAGGGCGCCATCGAGCTGACGGTGATCCTCGATGGGCGGGCCGTGGACACCCGAATGTCGTCCGAGACATCAATACTCGACGCAGCGCTTCGGGTTCGTCCCGAGCTGCCCTTCTCCTGCAAGGGCGGGATGTGCGCAACCTGCAAGGGGAGGATCGAGGATGGCAAAGTGACGATGACCAAGAACTACGCCTTGATCGATGAAGAGGTGGAGGCGGGATACGTCCTCACCTGTCAGTCGCACCCGGTGTCTGACCGGGTCGTGGTTCGTTACGACCACCGCTAGTGACAGGCCACTAGTGGTTTCGGTCCGCAACACCCGGTCGGACGTGATTCACGCGGCAGGTCGTCTGTTCGCCGAACGCGGCTATCACGGCACCTCGATGCGGGATCTCGGCAAGGAGTTGGGGTTGGGAGGCTCCTCGCTCTACTCCCATGTCGAATCCAAGCAGGATCTTCTGGTCGAGGTGGTCGAAGAGGGGGCTCGGCTCTTCGGAGAGGCGGCGGAGCAAGCCAAAGCGATACCGGGAACCGCCCGCAACCAGCTGGCTGCTCTTGTGGCCGGACATGTCAGCGTGGTCCTCGACAACGTCAATGTCGCCCGAACATTCCTCAACGAGGCTCGTATGCTCGATGCCGAGCATCGAGAGCGAATAGTCCAGGCCAGGGATCATTACGAGGGGGTGTTCCGGTCGGTTTTGGCCGATGGGGTGGGTGACGGTTCCTTTCGTTCTGACATCGATCCCAAGACGAGCTCCATCTACATACTTTCGGTTCTCAACGCACTGGAGCGCTGGTATGACCCGGCTGGGCCATTGGACCGGGACGAACTGATCGCCGACCTGACCACCTTCCTCATTACCGGGATCGGGTGAGGCTCGCCCCTTTCTATCCGGTGTTATTGGACTGGTAGGGTTCAGCCACATTCAAAAAGGAGACTCATGGTTGGAAGACCCGGAATGAGAAGAACCGCTCGTCGCACGTCACGTCGCACATCACGCCGGGTGAGTCGGCGACAATCGGGAACGCAGGAAGCTGCCGCGCCTCCTCCCGAGCAGGCGCCGCCGCCGCCTCCTCCTGAGCAGGCGCCGCCGCCGCCTCCTCCCGAGCCGGTCGCTCCCCCTCCCCAGGAGGAGGACAAGTACGCCAAGCTCAAAGAGGCCAAAGAGCTTCTCGATGCAGGCATCCTCACCGAGGAAGAGTTCGCCGCCGAGAAGGCCAAGATCCTCGGCTAACGACCGAGATCCCGTCGCGCCCACCGCAGCGATCGCGGGTGAAGCATGAAAGTAGTCCTCGCCTATTCCGGTGGTCTCGACACATCAGTGATCCTCGCCTGGCTCGGGGAGGAGTACGACGCAGAGGTGATCGCCTACACCGCCGATGTCGGTCAGGGCCCCGAGGTCGCCGAGGCTGCGGAGAAAGCTCTCGCCACCGGGGCCACCGCCGGAGTTGTCGACGACCTCAAGGAGGCGTTTGTCAACGATGCCGTTTTCCCGGCGATCCGGGCAGCCGCGGTGTACGAGAGCGAGTACCTTCTCGGCACCTCCCTGGCGCGTCCGATCATCAGCCAGGGACTCGTCGCAACGGCCCGCGAATACGGAGCCGACGCCATCAGCCACGGTGCCACCGGCAAGGGAAATGATCAGGTTCGGTTTGAGCTTTCGACAGCGGCGCTTGCCCCGGACCTGAAGACGATCGCTCCCTGGCGCGAGTGGGATCTCGCCGGGCGATCCGATCTGATGGCATACGCCGAGGCCAGGGGGATTCCGGTCCCGGTGACGAAGGAAGCGCCATACTCGATGGACGCCAACCTCTTTCATATCTCTTATGAGGGGGGTGTCCTCGAGGATCCGTGGGCCGCCCCGCCGGCCGACATGTTCCGGATGACGGTCGATCCCGCTGACGCTCCCGATGACCCTCGAGAGCTAACGATCGGATTCGAGTCTGGCACTCCGGTGTCGATAGACGGAACGAGAATGGGGCCCGTCGAGCTTCTTGCCGGTCTCAACGAGATTGGCGGGCGTCACGGCGTCGGCCGTGTCGATATCGTCGAGAACCGGTTCGTGGGCATCAAGAGCCGGGGTGTTTACGAGACGCCCGGAGGAACGATTCTTCATATCGGCCGCCGGGCGGTGGAGTCGATCGCACTCGATCGTGAGGTGCTTCACCTGCGTGACGATCTGATGACCCGTTATGCCAGGATCGTCTACAACGGGTTCTGGTTCTCGCCGGAGCGGATAGCTCTTCAGGAGACGATGGACTCGATTCAGGAGCCGGTCACAGGTGAAGCTCGTTTGGTCCTTTACAAAGGATCGGCTCGAGTCGTGGGGCGCAGGTCGCCCAACAGTCTGTACGACCCCGAAGAGGCCACCTTCGAAGCCGACGATGTCTACCGCCAGGCCGATGCCGAAGGGTTTATCAGCCTCAATGCCCTGAGGATTCGTGGCTACGGGACGGGATCGAAGTCGTGACTCTGTGGGGCGGCAGATTCGAGGGCTCGCTTTCAGAGGCGATGTGGGAATTCACCACAGACAAGTCTGATCGTCGTCTCCTCCAGGTGGATATCGAAGGCTCGATCGCACACGTCGAGATGCTTGGCGCCACCGAAATCATCGAGCCCGAGGAGGCGCAGACTCTTGCCTCCGGACTCCGTTCGATCCTCGCCGAGGCGGAAGCCGGCGAGTTTGCGTTTCAGACCACGGACGAGGATGTTCACACGGCGGTCGAGCGCCGGTTGGGCGAGATAGTCGGCGAGACGGCCGCCAAGCTGCACACCGGGCGTTCGCGAAACGATCAAGTGGCACTCGATCTTCGTCTCTACCTGACCCGGGCCGGGGATCGGCGCGTAGAACAGCTCCATCAGCTCGCCGGCACCATCACCCGGCTGGCCGAATCTCACGCCGAAACGGTTGTTCCGTCGTACACCCATTTGCAGCAAGCCCAACCGACCACGCTGGGTCATCACCTTCTTGCGTACGCATGGATGGCCTTGAGAGGAGCGGAGAGATTCACCGAAGCGGCAAAGAGAATCGCAGTTTCCCCTCTCGGAGCAGGAGCCTCGTCCGGATCCTCTCTTCCTCTCGACCGTGACGCCGTTGCCAGGCAACTCGAACTTGACGGTGTGATCCCCAACTCCCTCGATGCGGTGGGGTCGAGGGACTTTGTCTCCGAGTATGTGTTCTGCTGTGCCCAGTCGATGATCGAGCTGTCGAGACTTGCCGAGGAGATAATCCTCTGGTCGACCAAGGAGTTCGGATGGGTGTCTCTCAGCGACGAGGTGAGTACCGGCTCGTCGGCCCTGCCTCAGAAGCGGAACCCCGATATCGCGGAGCTGATCCGGGGGCGCTCCGGCATCGTGGTCGGTGACATGACCGCGATCCTCTCGTTGCAAAAAGCCCTCCCACTCGCTTACAACCGTGACCTCCAGGAAGACAAGAGGATCGTCTTTCATGCCGACGACACGCTGGCATCGGGTTTGGGAGCCATGGTGGAATTGCTCGGTGGGCTCGAGTTTCATCCCCCTGCGCCTGGTCCAGACACTGTCAGTCTCGATATTGCCGAAGCCATGGTGCGACGTGGACTTCCCTTTCGCGAGGCTCACAGGCTGGTAGGGGAGCTGGTGAGCCTTCTGGAATCCCGCGGGAAGACCCTGTCAGACGCAACGCTCGACGAACTCAACGAAGTGGATCAACGTTTTGTCGAGACAGATCTCGATCGTCTCGACCCGACCGACTCGGTCAGGGCGCGGGCCACATCTGGTTCGGGCAGCCCCGAATCGGTGCGTGCTCAGATTGATGAGATCCGACGACGCATCTGAGGTTCAGCCCCCGTTGGGTGATTGTGCCTCGACCGTCCACGTCCCGTGTGACCTGATGAGGCTCTCCAGGTCACCTTCGCCGAGTCGCTCCTTCGCCTCGTCGACCTGAGCGTTGAGCTCGGCATCGTAAGTGGGGCGCTCGACATTTCGGAAGATACCGAGCGGCGTCGGCCCATAGGGTCCGTGCGACAGACGACTCAGTGCGAAGGCGATGGCTGGATCCGGTCTCGTCTCGTCGTGAACCAGGATTGCGCTGGGGTCGACCGAAGACGACTCCACGACCGTGGCGTGCCCCTCACGCATGACTACTGCCTTTGATCCGCCGTCGAAGACAATCGGCTTTCCGTGTTGTAGATCGATGCGATTGTGAACCCGCTCTTCCTTTCCGGTGACCTGGATGAACGCTTTGTCGTTGAAGACGTTGCAATTCTGGTAGATCTCGATGAAGGCCGACCCCTCGTGCTCGTATGCGGCCTTGAGAAGCGCCTGAGTGTGATTCCGATCCATATCGAGGGTGCGAGCCACGAAAGTCGCTTCTGCTCCAAGCGCAAGCGACACCGGGTTGAACGGATAGTCGATTGACCCGAACGGGGATGATTTGGTCGTTTTGCCCACTTCCGACGTGGGTGAGTACTGACCCTTGGTCAACCCGTATATCTGGTTGTTGAACAGGAGGATCTTCAGGTTGACGTTTCGGCGGAGGACGTGGATCAGGTGGTTGCCGCCGATG
>JAZFTN010000089.1:0-9526 GCA_036446715.1 Acidimicrobiia bacterium
CGTGGCAAGGAAGAGGAGCCGCTTTGGGCGTTGTTGTGGCTGTGATCTTGGCGATGCAAGACGTTCTGATCCCGGCGATTGCATTGCCCCTGCTGGTGGTGGCCGCGGCGCTGGCATGGTGGCTCACCGATGGATTCTGGACGACCGTGGCCTTCGGCCTTGCCGGCGGTGTGATCGCGGGCCTCTTGATCATGGGGCCCGGTTTCCGGGTTGCCATGAGGGTGGTGGCGATCATGGATCCGATCCGTACGCCTGAGTTCTCGGTTGGAGGCACTGGCTTCATCATTGTGGGAATCGGCGGGATACTCGGTGGAGTGATGGGGATCCTCGGCAACCTGATTCGCAAAGCCGCTGCCATTGCATCTGCGGTGGTTGCCGGTGTGGTTCTAGGGGCATTCGAGATGACGATCCTGCTGATCGATTCGGGCTTGCGTGAGGAGTTCTTCGAACTGGGTGGCGGTCCTTGGGTCAATATCCCGATGTTTGCTGTATTCGCCTTTGGCTACGGCATCGCTGCCATGACGATCGCTGACCGCCTCGATCATCGGGCAAGCAAGTCGGTCGACGCCGGTTCAGAGAAGGAGCCGGCAGGTTCGATGCAGACGTCGTCGAGGTCATAGATTGCAGGTGTGGTTGACCGCGACGTAGCATCTCCTCCTATCAAAAAGCCGAGGCTGCGGGGGTGGCTTCATGCGGTGATGCTCCCGATCTCCGTCATCGCTGGGATCGTTCTCGTCATGCAGGCGGAGATTTCTGAGGCCCAGATCTCGGCCGCCATATTCGCGACGACCGCTGCCCTCCTGTTCGGAACCAGCGCCCTGTTTCACCGGGGCTCGTGGTCTCCACGCGTCAAGGGATGGCTGCGACGGATGGACCATTCCAATATCTACTTGATCATTGCCGGTACCTACACACCGTTCGCGGTTCTCTCTCTTCCGCCGGGCGAGGGCCAGACCTTGCTGCTGATCGTATGGGTCGGCGCGCTGGCGGGGGTGATCTTCAGGGTGTTCTGGATCGGCGCACCTCGATGGCTGTACACATCGGTTTACGTTGGCATCGGATGGGTAGCCATCTTCTTTCTACCCTCCCTGATAGCGGGCGCCGGAGTCACCGCGGTCGTATTGATCGCCGTTGGTGGGGTGTTGTACAGCGCTGGGGCGGTGGTTTACGGCCTGAAGCGTCCTGACCCTTGGCCACAGTGGTTCGGATTCCATGAAGTGTTCCACTCCCTGACGATCGCCGCATTCACCGTGCACTACGTTGCGGTGTCGATCGTTGTGTACCCATAGCGTCCCGTCCGGCTGATCATGTCGCGAATTCGACGGGTCCGAACGCCGCTCGCGGCGTTCTCGTCCTCGACGTAGCTTCGGCTATGCCTGCGTCCTCGGCCTTGCGACCAACGCCCAGCCCTCGCCGACTTCATCAACGGAACAACCGAACAGGACACTAGGAGTCTGCTGTCAAGACTTGATTTGGGTCAGATCGACCGATGCCGTCTGATTCACGGTTACATACGCCTCGGGATTTGTCTCTCGTATCAGGCGCAGGATGGCAGCGACGTCTTTGCGGGGGACAACGCAAAAAGTGACTCTGACCTCGCCGTCCCGGCCGTCACCGTTGATGACTGTGACGCCGATCCCCTCTTTGCGCAGTACTCCGGCAACCGGAGTCGATTCGACCGGGGCGATGACACGAACCATCGATTGACCCAGCGCCAACCACTCTTCCACGATCGAGCCTGTGTAGGTGCCGGCGGCAAATCCTGCTGCGAAGGCAACCATTCGCAGAGGGTCGTCGAGTCCGTCGAGAACCCTGGCTACGACAAACACCCAGATCAGCGACTCGAAGAAGCCGAGAAAAGCTGCCGGTCCCCGACGGCCCCGCCCCAGCAGGACAATCCTGACCGTGGACATCCCAACGCTTATCAGACGGAGGACGAAGATGAAGAGAAGGTCAAGGGTGACATCCATGTCATCAACGTTAGGAATCTCGTCGGCAACCTCTGACGATCCACCCTTTGTTTGAGACTCGGCGCGGACACCTTTGCGCTCTTCGGTATAGGGTCGGACTGTGACTGCGACGACACCCGGATTGGTTTGCGCCCATCATCATCTCTACTCCACCCTGGCGCGAGGCATGCCGGCGCCACCGAAGACCGCAACCAGTTTCCAGGAAGTCTTGGAGCAGATCTGGTGGCGTCTCGATGCCGCACTCGATCTCGAAATGATCCGCTGGTCCGCGATGCTCGGCGCGCTGGAGGCTCTCGAGAGCGGCACCACCGCCATCGTCGACCATCACGAATCCCCCAATGCAATCGAAGGAAGTCTCGATGTGATCGCCGACGCCTGTGACGAAGTGGGAGTTCGAGTACTCACCACGTACGGGATCACAGACCGTCACGGCGCCGATGGGGCCCGGCGCGGGCTCGCCGAGAACGAGCGCTTCATCAAGGGGGGTGGACCCGGGCTGGTCGGAATCCATGCCACCTTCACCTGCAGTCAGGAGTCGCTCGATGCTGCTGCCGGGCTTGCTGACGACCTCGGCGTCGGCGTTCATATTCACGTTGCAGAAGGGGTGGGTGACATCGATGCTCCCCAAAAGCTCGAAGGTCTCACTCGTGATAGCTGGCTCCTCGCACACTGTGTTCACCTACCCACAGACCACTCCCTGAAAGGGACCATCCTTCACAATGCTCGCTCGAATCTGAACAACGCCGTCGGCTATGCGAACCCGGCGAGATTCTCCAATCCGGTGGCGTTGGGCACCGATGGGATCGGGGCCAACATGATCGAGTCGTTTCGGATCGCTTACGTCATGGAGCGTTCCGTCAACGTCTCATGCGGGCCGAATGATGCCTGGTCGTGGCTGGAGACGGGCTGGGACATCATCCCCGAAGCGCGCAACGACGAGGTCACCTGGTCGTACGATCCGATGGACCCCTGGCATCTCGCCTTCACGCCGGGAGTCAGGCCTCTCGAGGTGAAGATCGATGGTCAGGTCCTGCTCGCCGACGGAAAGCCAACCGGGGTGGACCCGGCCGAAATCCGAGCCAAGGCATCAGAGCAGGCGGCTCGTCTGCACGCACGACTCTAGCCATGTCCGATCGTTTCCAGCCGATCTCGATGGAACAGCTCACCGATTGGGTCTTCACCGAATTGGAGCGGAAGGACGCGTTGTTCGGAATTCCCAGTTCAGCCTTTTTCATCCCCAAATCGGACCATCGCTATCGGATCGAGAAGTACGGGGTGGAACTGGACACCCCCGTTGGTGTCGCCGCCGGTCCCGCCACCCAGATGGCGCAGAACATCATCATGTCGTGGTTGGTGGGAGCGCGGTTTCTGGAGCTGAAGACCATCCAGACTCTCGACGAGCTGGATGTCTCCAAACCGTGCATCGACATCGAGGACGAGGGCTACAACGTCGAGTGGTCACAGGAGCTCAAGGTCTATCAATCGTTCGACGAGTATCTCCGCGCCTGGGTGTTGATCCACGCGCTGCATCACAAGTTCGGCTGGCACGGCGATCGGCCCGGGATGATCTTCAACATGAGTGTCGGGTACAACCTCGAGGGCATGCTCAGGCCGAACGTGCAATGGTTCTTTGACACCATGGCCGACGCTTCGGAGTACCTGCCGGCCTATATCGACATCGTCGCCGGGTGGTATCCGGAGATACGCGAGATCGACATTCCAGAGAGGCTGTCCGACTCGATCACTCTCTCGACGATGCATGGATGTCCTCCCGACGAGATCGAGCGCATTTCGTCATATCTCCTGAAAGAGCGTGACCTCCACACGTCCGTGAAGCTGAACCCGACCCTGCTCGGCGCCGACCGTGTGCGAGCGATTGTCAACGAGGATCTGGGTTTTGATGACATTCCTGTGCCAGATGAGGCCTTCGGCCACGATCTGATGTACGTCGACGCCGTCCCGATGTTGCACAACCTTCGCCGTATTGCGGGCGGCCGCGGTCTGACCTTTGGCGTCAAGCTGACCAACACGCTCGAAGTGAACAACTGGCGTGACGAATTCGAGAACGACGACATGATGTATCTGTCCGGGAGGGCTCTTCTTCCCGTCACCGTCAACCTGGCCTTGCGTATCAAGGAAGACTTCGGTGACAAGCTTCTGCTCTCGTTCTCCGGTGGGGCCGACTACCTCAACATCCCTGACTTGCTTCGTTCAGGTATCAAGACAGTGACGGTGTGTTCCGACCTCCTCAAGACCGGGGGTTACCTCCGGATGCTCCAGTACATGGAGGAACTCGACCTCCAGATGGACGAGGTGGGAGCGTCCGACCTGGTCGATTTCTCTGCCAAGTCCGGCGTCCGTCAGCCGACCTCGGCTGACTTCCCCCAGCTGATGCAGTACAACGCTCTGACCAACAGTGGTCTGGAGCTGTCCCTCGCCACCTGCGAGAAGCTTGGCGAGACGCTTGGGGCACTCAATGGAGAATCCGTGGTCGACGCGGTTCGATCGGCGGCGGCGGCGGCAGGTTTCGATGAGGAGAGGTCCAATGTCGTAGCCGGTCTCGCCGTCGATGTTCTCTCACGCATCAACCTCCGGCAATACGCCGAAGACGTGCGAGCCGACTGGCGTTATCAAAAGCACTCGTTCCGTATGGACCGCTCGAAGACCCCGAGGACTCTCAGTTATTTCGACTGCATCGAGGCGCCCTGTCTCGACGAATGTCCGATTGACCAGAAAGTCCCTCAGTACATGGGGGCTGTCCGTGAAGGGCGGTTCCTCGATGCGGTGGCTTTGACGCGTGAAGACAATCCGATCCCATCGATCCTGGGCCGTGTCTGTGATCACCTGTGTGAGAACACTTGCATTCGCACCCACCTCGACCAGCCGCTGGCGATACGTCAGATCAAACGCTTCATCATGGATCGTCAAGAGCAGCCCGTGACGTTTGTCCGCAACCCGGCTCACAAATCGAAAGTCGCCATTATCGGTGCAGGCCCCGCCGGCCTCGCTGCTGCCCATGAGCTCAGTTACGCCGGGTTCCCGGTGACCGTCTTCGAGTCCTATGGATATCCGGGCGGCATGGTCGGAGGGACGATTCCGACGTATCGCCTTCCTCAAGACCAGATAGATCAGGATCTCGTGGTCCTCGAACAGCTCGGTGTTGAGATCCGGTACAACAAGGGGGCAGGGGTCGACTTCACCCTGGAGGAACTTCGAGCCGACGGTTTCGTGGCTGTCTTCGTTGCCGTCGGGGCCCAGCTCGCCAAGCGTCTCGATCTGCCCGGTGAGGATGCCGAGGGCATCCTCGATGGAATCGCGTTCTTGCGTAGTGTTCGAGAAGGTGACCCGATCCCGATCGGAGCTCGGGTTGGAGTCATTGGGGCCGGTGACACGGCGATGGACTGCGTGCGTAGCGCACTCAGGGTCGGCGCCGAGGATGTGAAGCTGATCTACAGGCGAACGATCGACCAGATGCCGGCGGACCCTGAGGAGGTGGATGCCTGCATCGAAGAAGGGATCGGGATAGTTGAGTTGGCCAAGCCCGCCGCACTCAAAGTCGAAGACGGCAAGCTCGCAGCTCTTGTCTGCACGAGGGCGGAATTCCGTGGTGAGCGGGACGCATCGGGGAGGAAGATCCCCTTCGACGTGGCGGACTCCGAATTCGAGATCGAGCTCGACACGCTGATCCTCGCCATCAGCCAGCACTCGGTATTGGACTTCTTTGGTGACGAACTGCCCGAGCTGACAGATCGGGGATACATCAGCGTCGACCCAGAGACACACGAGTCATCCATCCCCGGGGTCTTCGCCGGGGGAGACGTTTCCGCCGATGGACCCTCATCGATCGTCAAGGCGGCTGCCGATGGCAAAACCGTTGCCACTGCGATCGCCATCAGACATGGCGAGCAGCGAGTGATGCCGGTCGAAGAGCCGCGGACAATCGATATCCAGGACCTGGTGGTTCGCAGGTCCCGTCGTGAGTACCGGGTGCCGATCCAGCACACCCTGCTCGATCAACGTGGTGGATTCGCCGAGACGGTTGTGGGCTACACACCGGAGGAGGCCATGGCCGAGGCAGCCAGATGCCTCGACTGTCACGACATCTGCAGCCTGTGTGTCGGCGTCTGTCCCAACGCCGCCTTGATGACCTACCAGATGGAGACGATAGGCGCCGACCTGGCATTGCTAGAGGTTTCGGGCGACACGGTGGTGGCCAACGGCACCGAGCCGTTTTCGGTCGGCCAGGAACTACAGATCGCAGTGCTCAGCGACTTCTGCAACGAGTGCGGCAACTGTGTGACGGTGTGCCCGACCTCGGGCAAGCCTTACGTCGACAAGCCGCGCCTCTACCTCGACCGTGAGGAATTCGAGGCCGAGAACGACAACGCCTTCATGATGTTCTCGGACTCGTCGATCGAGTCCCGCATTGGTGGCGAGACCCATCGTCTGGTCGTCAACGGCGCCATCGAGTACACGTCGCCTGCGGTCAGGGCGATCCTTCACAAGGACACCTTCGAACTGATCGAGGCATCGTTGCTCGGAGAGGGCGACCACAATGCCTTGTCGTTGACACCGGCGGCGGTGATGTACGCCATCATGAAGGGTCTCCAGGATTCCATGCCACATCTTCCGGTGATGGCTGCGGATGGCGCTGTGGGAACTCTGGTCACGCACCCGGGCTACGAGGAGTAAGGACGCTCAAACCATCAGCCGCCGACTTCGGTCGGCGATCTTCCCACTATCCGTTCGTAGTTGTGTGGGTCCGTCGCTCCCTCGGTGATGATCAGGAGGACTTCTGCGTCGTCATCGAGGCCGAGTTCGGTCCGATCCGGCCCATCTGTGATGGCGAGTAGCCCTCCCATGGTTGCCGCACCCGACTCGCCGGAGACAAGACCCTGGTCTGCGTAGATCCGCATGGCTCGTTCGGCCCAGTCGTCGTCGATGGCAATTGTCCAATCGAGCCCGTGCGCCAGAGCCGGGTAGGCGATCAGTGATGCAGTCCCACAGTTCAACCCGACCATTGACGTGCGGAACTCGCTCTCGATGGTTATCACCTTGCCCACGTCCAATGCGGCCTGGACACACGCCGCCTCACTGGGCTCCACCCCGATGATGGTGGGACGAGGGTCTTTGGCGTCGTAGTGGGCCACAGTGGCCGCACCAAGCGCCCCGACTCCCATGGGGGTGATCACATGTGTTGGCGCGCCCAAGTTCTGGGAGACCAGCTGGGTGTCGACCTCGGCGAAGATCGTCGAGTAACCATCGATGACCCATCCGGGCACATCCTCGTAACCGTCCCACGATGTATCCGATATCACCAGGGTGTTGTCCGAAGCTGCGGCGGCAGACTCCTCGATGGCGTCGTCGTAGTAGCCATCGATGACGATCACCTCAGCCCCCTCGGATTCGATGGCATCGATCCTCGACTGGGCTATGTCATAGGGAACCCATATGCGCGTATCCAACCCGAGAAGCCTTGCCATCCTGGCCACGGCTCGCCCATGGTTCCCATCGGTGGCGGCGGCCAGGCTCAGGGGACCATGAGCCCTCAAACTTTCCGCGAATTCCCCAATCGTGTCCCAGCCCTCGGCAGCCATTCCGGTGTGCTCCGCCAGGGCCCGGAATGTCGCCCAGGAGGCGCCGAGCATCTTGAACGAGGGTAGGTGCAGGCGGTTTGACTCGACCTTGACCACGATCCCTCCCAGGCCGAGGTCCGAGGCAACGGATGTCAGGTCAACGAGCGGGGTGTGCTCGTAGCCCGGCAGCATGCGGTGGAATCGGGCCACGGCCTCGCTGGGTGGGTCGATGGTCGCTCCACTCCCAAACTGCGGGTTCTCTCTCAGTTGATATCTAGCGGAGTTCGACACCGACCGGGATCCCCTCCTCGTTGTTGATCACTGAGACAAGACGCTCTGTCTCCGATTGGGACTCCGGCTTGGAGGTCACATCCACCCGACCATTCTCCGCCCGGAGAAGAAAGCCTTGTCCCTCGGCCATGTCGAAGCGTTTCTTTGTGAGAAACAACTTGGGTTTTACCTGGGCGGGATCTCCATCCTCGGGACAGAAGGTCATGCAGTTCCCACAATCATTGCAAAGCTCGGCCAGCACCATGTACTGCTGGCGGCCATCCAGACCGGAGCCCTCGGGAGTGCTGATGCTGAAGAAGGCATCGTTGGGGCAGACGGTGACGCAGAAATTGCAGGCAACGCATCCCCACATCTGAAGTTCGTGAGCGACCCGCCGGGGGGTCTTCTGGTTGCCGGAATAGCTGTACAGATCAAGCTCAGATCCGTCGAGGATGGCTCTCATGTGTGCCTCGACAGGCCCGCGATAGCCCGCGGTGCGAGCCTCCAGCCAGTTGTAGTGGTGCCAATCGGCGAGGTTTCTCACACCCGCGGCTCTCATATCGCCTGTCAGCTTTCGCAGCATCGGCTCCAGCCGTCCATAACCGCCCGGCTTGAGCAGGTCCGAGCTGAGAGTCGCGGGCGCAACTCCCATGCCCACGGTCGTGCTCAGGTTCTCCTTGGTCACCCCTGCGGAGAATGTCACCTGGACGTCTCCGGTGTGACCGGCGACCTTGAACACGTTGGGCATTGCGCTGAGCAGCTCGTCGAGGAGCGTCGTCGCCAATACGTGTAATGGAGGTCCGGACAGGTACATCGGATCATCGGGCATCCATCCCCTGTCATTGTCCACCACGAGGGTGTTGGTCAGCTTGATGCCGAACCTCCGGCCTTCTCCTCGGGCGAACTCGCGGAGTTCTTCGATCAGCTCCACTCCGCGCTCGAAATGAAGATCGTCGGGAAAGACGTGGCGGTTGAGACGGATGTGGCTGTAGCCGAGGGTTTCTTGGAGGATCTCGGCGACGTCGCCGAAACCGAGCAATGTCGGGTTGAGCTTGACGATCACGTCCAGCCCATGTCGGGTCATCAAGTGCTTGGCGATGGCCTCGATCTCGTCGGGCGGGCATCCGTGAAAGGTCGAGACCGTCACCGTGTCGGAGACACAAGTGGGGAAATCGATGTCGTGGAACTCGGCGAAGGAGTCCGGGATCATCGGTCTGAGACGTTCGATCTCATTCGATGCATCCCCGAGACTGTCGATGAAGCTCGCCACCTTGTCCGTCTTGATCCCATCCAGGTCATAACCAACCGACATGTCGAAGACGTGAGGGCCGGGATCGGGGCCTACCAATTCACGGATTGGACCCCAACGAGAAAGGATCTCGATGGCCATCCAAGCCTTCACGTACTCCTCGAGCGACTCGTGGACAGCCAGCTCCTGGCTCCACTCGATATTGAAGCCGATGGTTTCCATATCGATGCACGGTCTCCCGATTTCGAGATCGTCGAGGACCTGCACCGTTTTCAACTCGAAAACACGGGCACCCGCCAGCCAGCCGAGGACGATGTTCTGCGCCATCTGGCTGTGGGGTCCCGCGGCTGGTCCGACTGGAGTGGCAGCCGGTCGCCCGAGGAAATCCATAGAGAGATCGGTTTCGGGGTGGGGTGACCAGAATCGCGCAGTAGGAAGATCGAATACCCGCCGCCGGCTTC
>JAZFTN010000090.1:0-8218 GCA_036446715.1 Acidimicrobiia bacterium
TCTAAACCAACGATGCCCAACTCGTCCCAACCTTCTTCGCGGCGTCGGTTACCCAAGTGGCTAAAGGTCACAGTCGTGTCCTTGCTTGTGGTGGCCAACGTGGTGGTGCTCGCAGCCCTGTGGGTCATCAATACCGGCCAAGGGGTGCTGGCAACAGCCAACACGAACAGCGAGGTCGCCGAGGTCCTCGACGAAGCGACCGGCAACGACCTGACATTCCTGGTTATCGGCTCAGACTCGAGGGCCGGTCTCGATGACCTGACGAACTTCGGGACCGCAGGCGGGGCCCGCGGCGATGTCATCATGCTCGTCCGAATCGACTCATCGACCTCCGCTGTCCGGATTCTCAGCATCCCCCGTGACCTGTATGTGGACATCGCCGGGCATGGCCAGAATCGGATCAACGCCGCCTACGCTTTCGGCGGGCCTTCGCTGATGGTGGAGACCATTCGGAGCAGTCTTGGAGTTGAGGTGAACCATTACGTCGAGATCGACTTTGTTGGATTCGCCTCGCTCATCGATGAGCTTGGGGGGATCGAGCTCACCTTTTCCCACCCCGCCCGTGACCTCAAGTCAGGGCTCGACGTCGACGCAGGCACTCAGACACTCGATGGGGACACAGCCCTCGCATATGCCAGGTCAAGGAAATATCAGGAGTTTCAAAACGGGACATGGGTCAGTGTTGACGCCAGCGACATCGGACGCACCAGGCGTCAACAGGAGGTGGTGCGAGCGATCGTCGCCGAACTGAAACGGCCCAGCTCTATCACCGAGGCAGGAGCCGTCGTGGCCGCCATGGCACGGCACATGACAATCGACTCCACCCTGGCGTCTTCCTCGGTGGCCAATCTCGCCTGGACATTCAGAGGGATTCTTACCGGCTCGATAGAGAGTGCGACCTTGCCCACATATGGCAGGGCCATCGACGGACGATCTGTCCTCATTGCAGATGAGCCTGAGGCCAGCGCCGTCCTTGCCGACTTCCGGGCCGCCAGCGCATTCTCCTCCTGATGGTCCAGTTCCAGGAGCTCAAAGCAAAGGTGAAGTCGTTCTTCGTGGGAGCCGATGTTCCTAGACACCATCCTTCGGCATAGCATGAGGACTTGATGCAAGTAGGAATCATTGGCGCGGGGTACGTCGGTCTCGTCACCGGAGGCGGTCTGGCCAGCCTCGGACACAGAGTTCGACTCGGTGAGGTCGATCCCGATCGCGTGGCAAGACTCGATTCGGGTGATGTCCCCATTTTTGAGCACGGATTGCCGGATCTCCTGTCTACCGGCTCCGAACAAGACCTGATCAGCTATCACACCTCGAACATCGAGGCCGCCGAGGGTGCCGACTTCATCTTTCTTTGTCTGCCGACTCCTCAGGCCGACGACGGTCGGGCCGACCTTGGTTTGGTGCACGCAGTTGTTGATGAGCTCGCCAACGAAGTGGCCGACGATGCCATCTTTGTGATCAAGTCGACGGTTCCTCCCGGGACGGTTGCCGGCTTGCGGAAACGTCTTGCCGACCTCGGTAGCCCGGCGCGAGTTGTTTCTCACCCCGAGTTTCTTCGAGAGGGCAAGGCTGTGGAGGACTTCATGGAGCCCGACCGGATCGTGGTGGGAGCTTATGACGATGAAGACGCTGAAGCCGTGGCCGATTTGTATGCGAGCCTCGACGCCAATGTGGTGCGCACCGACCCAACCTCGGCCGAGATGATCAAATACGCATCCAACTCCTATCTCGCCGCCCGTCTCACATTTGTCAACACGCTTGCAAACGTGTGTGAGGCCGTGGGCGCAGATGTGCTCGACGTCATATCGGGCATGGGGATGGACCATCGCATCGGTCCCCATTTCCTCAAGCCCGGCCCCGGTTATGGAGGGTCGTGCTTCCCCAAGGACACCGCAGCACTCATCGGAGTCGCCGAAGATGCCGGGTACGACTTCGAGTTGCTGCGGGCGGTGATCGAGGCGGATCATCAGCAGCGTCGCCGTGTCGCCGAAAAGGTGAGGCAGGCGGCAGGTGGCGGGCTTCGGGGCCGTCGGGTGGCCATGTGGGGCGTTGCTTTCAAGGCCGGCACCGACGATGTCCGGGAGTCACCGGCGCTTCGCATCGCCGAGTTGCTCAAAGAGGACGGCGCCGACGTGGTTGCGTACGATCCCGAGGCGACCACCGATCAGGTGACGATGGCGGCCGATCCGATCGAGGCAGCCACAGGTGCCGACGTCTTGTTCATCGCCACCGAATGGCCGGTATTTCTCACCATCGACATGACAGAGGTCGCCAAAGTGATGAAGGGTTATCGGGTGGTGGACTCCCGAAACCTCCTCGACCCAACGGCAGTCAGGGCCGCAGGGCTTGACTACTGGGGTCTGGGGCGACCAAGTGCCTGACCAAGCCGCACACCTGTTCGCTCCTATCTGAACAGGTCCTCGTCCACCGGCCGAACCAGATCGGCCGCTCGTCCCTCACCACGTGGACCCCCGTAGCCCCTGACCAGAGCGGCAGGAATCCCGTCTGCCTTTCCCATGACGAGGTCGGAGGCAGCAGCCAGCTCATCGGCCACGGCAACCTCCGTCACGTCGAGCTCACGGCCGGACCAATCCTTTGTCCCTTTGAGATCGAGCACGGCGATGAGCCCCGAGATGCCGATTGCGACATCGGTGAGCCCCCTCCTCCAAGCTCTTCCAAAGGTGTCCGAGATGATCACGGCGAGTTCGACCCCGAAGTGTCTCTCGAGCTTTGCCCGAATTCGATGCGCCGACCGGTCCGGATCCTCAGGCAGAAGAATCATGGTGCCGGGTGCCGCATTGGAGCGATCAATGCCGGCGTTGGCACAGACAAAGCCGTGTTTCGTCTCGGCGATGATCAGGTCCCCCCGACGTCGCACGATCGATGTCGCCTGTTCTTCGACGAGGAGCTTCTTGAATTCTTCGGGATCACCGATGATCTCGCGGACGGCGCCTTCCGCCTTGGAGACGATCTTGTGGGTCACCACGATCACGTCACCGGAAACGGGCTGAAGCGGCTCCAGGGCACCGATCAGCACTGTGGCGACGTCGTCGCCAGGCGAAACCACTCCGATGCCGACCAGCGGGTGTATCTCGAGTGTCATCTGGCAATTATCTCCTCGGCGAGCTCCCGCGCCCTGGTGGCTCTCGCTATCCGGGTGTCGGTGACCATTATCTCAACACCACCCAACTGTCGTGCGTCGTCGGCATCCTGGGTATCGACCACGAGCATGTCGATCAGCCCGGCGTATGCCTCTATCACCCCGGCGTTGCCGGTAGGCAGTCCCAGAGATGCCATTACCCGGTCGGCTGGACCTTTGAGGGCCTTGCCTCCAAAAAGAGGGCTGACTGACACGACCCGCTGGTGGCTTCTGATCGCCTGTCGGATCTCGTTGATGGCCAGGATCGGCCATATCGACAGCGGCGGATTGGACGGCCCTATGACGACTACGTCGGCGGCTCCGATGGCCTTCAGAACCCCTGGCGCAGGCTGAGCAGCTTGCGAACCCGGGTATCGCAACTCTTTTACCTCGTCGCGATTGCCGCGGAGCACGAAGTATTCCTGGAAGCTGAGCCATTCATCTCCCTCGATCCTCACTTCGGTCCGGAGGGTGTCGTTGGTGGCCGGCACAACGTCGGCGCGAAGGTCGAAGCTGGCAGCGATCTGAGCGGTGATGGCAGAAAGAGGCTTGCCTTCAGCAAGGGCTTGGGTACGGAACAGGTTCAACGCAAGGTCGAGATCGCCAAGCCGAAAACGGTTGTCCACCCCAAATCGTGCCAATTCGTCGTTGAGCACAAACGTGTCGGCGGAACGACCCCAGCCGTCGGGGCCCTCGACGCCGGCAAGCGTATAGACCATCGTGTCCAGGTCCGCCGAGACGTGAAGGCCATGTATGTCCTCATCGTCGCCGACATTGACGACAACGGTCAGGTCGACGTCGGGCACGGCAGCCAGGCCTCTTGCCATACGGGCGCCACCCACTCCTCCCGACAGCTCCACGACCTTCATTCCAACTCCCAGATCTTGCTCAGCGTCATCCTCAGACCACAATGGCACCCCGCATGACCGATGCACCTACTCCGCGAGCTGCGGAAACACCGTCAACCGAAAACCTGTCCACCTCGCCCGTGGTCAAAGTCCTCTTGACAACTGTTGACGGAGCAGACCTGGCAGCGGCTCTTGGGACGGTCGGCCGACAAGTCTATGACCCGATCCCCGATGTCGTGGTTGTTGGTGGGGAATCTGGCGAGACCCCTGATGGGGTGACAACAGCTGATTCTCTGGAGGAGGCGATCACGGGTGCGGGTGACGACATCGATTATCTGTGGATTCTCCATTCCGATGCCCGTCCACGTCCCGACGCCCTGGGGGCATTGGTCGCCGAGGTCGAGCTTGCCGCTGCGGCTCTTGGCGGCTCGAAACTCCTCGTTGCCGGTACCGGCGAGGAACTCGAGTCGGTCGGTGGCTCAACGGATGTATTTGGTGAGCCCCACAGTGGGCTTGACGAAGGGGAAATCGATCTTCAGCAATACGACGTTGTCCGCGAGGTTGCGTTTGTCAGGTCGGCGTCGATGTTGGTTCGTCGTGATCTCGCCCAGGGTCTCAGAGGTCTTGACGAGCTTCTCCCTCCGATAGCGGCCGGTCTCGATTTCTCGCAGCGAGCGCGCCTGGCCGGCGGGAGGGTGATAAGTGTCCCGTCTTCGGAGGTCTATCACCAGGGGCGGTGCAACGAACATGGTCACGGTTGGCGAGAGCAAGCCGGCCGTCTGCGGGCAATGGTCACGGCGTACAGCCCGCTGACACTTCTGTGGTTGATCCCCTATGACTTCATTGTCTCGGTTCTCGACTCACTAATGAGCTTGATTCTCCTCCGATGGAGACCGGCGGCCCGCTATCTCTTCTCGTGGGGGTGGAATGCCTACCACCTGCCATCCACGATCGGTCTTCGCCGACGGTTCCGGCCGGTTCGCGTGCTGGGTGATGAGGAGCTGTTCCGCTTTCAGGCCCGGGGGTCGGTTCGTTTACGAGACGTGGGCGCGGAGTTGGCCGTGCGCATTCTCTCGATGTTCGACGAGGATCAGGCCATTGCCCGCGGGACCAGGCGTGTCTGGGGCTCATCGGGGATATGGGGCGCAGCGATAACTGTGCTGGTCCTGGTATTCGCCATGCGCTCCTTGATCTTCCTCGGTGTTCCGAATGTCGGCGCCAGCTTCCCGTTCGAAGAGGCAGCGACGTCTCTGGATCGTTGGTTTGCCGGTTGGAATGATTCAGGTCTGGGCTCTTCTGCGCCGGTCCATCCCTCAGTGGGTGTCACCGGCCTCTGGTCGTGGCTCTGGTTAGGCGCCGAGGGCGCCGCCCGCACACTTCTGACCATCGCATTCGGGCTCCTCGCCGTCGTGGGGATGGGGCGTCTCGCGGGGCGTCTCGGATATCGCGGCCCCGGCCGGTATCTATCTGGATTGGTGCTTCTCGCTGGTCCCGGCACAGCGATTCTCGTGGGCTCGGGGTCTTGGTTGGCCCTGGCCGCGGCAGCAACGCTGCCCTGGGCGGTTCGCTCGGTGTTCGTGCATCCCGATGAGGTCGGCAGAGGACGTCTCAGCCATATTGGATGGGCTGTCCTTCTCGGGATACCGCTGGCGGCCTTCTCGCCCCTTCTCGTGATTGTCCCGCTTCTCTCTGTGATCGTGTGGAAGGTATCGGGAGGCAAGGATTCCAGTATCGGGCTCACTCTCGTCGGCCTTCTCGGGGC
Organism: Acidimicrobiia bacterium; assembly: GCA_036446715.1. GTDB lineage: Bacteria > Actinomycetota > Acidimicrobiia > Spongiisociales > ZC4RG35 > SZUA-217. Next base: position 5,750 of record JAZFTN010000090.1, read on the forward strand.
GGTGGTCGCAGCCCCATTCATCCTGGGCGACACCGGTTGGATTCTGGACTCGCACCGAAGGCTCGGTCTGTCGGTTGCCGAGCTGTGGCCGGTGTTGCTCGCTGTTGCCTTTGTGCCCTTGGTGTTCATTGACTCGAAAACGAGACGACTCGGAACACTGGGCGCCGTCCTGGGACTTTCCGGCTTGCTCGCAGTGGGTCTGGGAAATGGTGGCCCGGGGGTCGAAGAAGCAGCCCTCGTTCTGGCATCTTTCGGGACTGCCCTCATCGTGGCGACCGGTCTCGACGTCGTGTCATCCAACCCGCGTCGGCTCATAGGCGCTCTTGTGTCGGTCATCATTCTCTTCTTGTCCATTGGAATCTTGGGAAACGGGCGTCTCGGCTTGCCGGGGGGTGACTTCAACGAGCGGATCGAGTTCGCATCCGCACTGGCTGGTGACGCCGGGCCCGGCCGGATTCTCGTTGCCTCGACGCAGCGAGACGACATTCCCGGAGAAGCCAGACCGGGACCGGGCTTCTGGTATCGCCTAGTCGATGGCCGCGGTATGACCAGCGACGAAGTCTGGCTTCCGTCCCCACTCCCCGGCGATCACGAGCTCGACACCGCACTCGAGAGAATCAGCAGTGGTGGCGAATTACGACCCGGGATACTGCTCGCGCCGTTTGCCATCGACTGGCTGATCCTTCTCGGCCCGACGTTCCGCTTGGATGAGGTATTTGTTGCCCAACTCGATCTGGTGCCCACTCCGTTCGACCCGGATTCGAGAGTCTTCGCCAACCCTGGCTCGGCCCCGCTGGCGGACTCGGGAACCGAATCTGCATGGCTTCGATCGGGGACAGGTTTTGTTGGTGAGCCTGGGTCGGGGAGGGTTTCTCTGGCGATGAACTATGACGACGGGTGGAGCCCTGAGCCCGGCCCCCATGAGTGGCGTGCAACTGTCAGCGCGGTCGGCGGTGTGGCCGGTTTCCGGGGAACGACCCAAAACCTGGTGTTCGCCGTCTCGACCGCGGCTCTTCTACTGGTGTCGCTAGGACTTCTCTTCATCGCGAGGCGAAGACGATGAAGTACGTCAGTTTGATGATCGGCCTCGCCCTGGCAGTGGGAGTGTTCCTCACCTCGGCGCCGGATGCCCCAGAGCCGGGCCCGGCCGCAGGTGTGGAGGAGCCTCCGGTTGCCGTGTGTGCCATCGAGGAAGGCAGTGGTCGAACCACCGAAGTGGTGATCCTCTCGACTGTCAACGGCCCGACGCGACTTACCTTGTTTGCCAGCGGAGAGTCGGCCGGGAGCATCTCCCAGCCCACCGGAGCATCCGGTTCTGTGATGATCCCGGTTGTGGACGTAGCCGCGGTAGGCACAGTCGGAGGTCTGGTCGAGTTGCCGATCTCCTCATCCGCCGCTGGTGTGATTGTGACGGGAGCGGAGTCGATGTCGGCCGAGTCTTGCGCCGACGTACCGACAAGGCAGTCTTTCATAAGCGGGGCATCGACTATCGGCGGCCATGCGTTCGAGCTTCACTTGATGAACCCATACGCAGGTCAGGCAGTTGTCGAACTGGTTGTCCGGTCGGACGCCGGAATCGAGTCCAACGATCGGTTCGAGTCGGTGGTGGTCCCCGCCAGATCCTCCACCGTGGTCGATTTCACTGAGCTGATCCCGGGTCGCGAGACCCTTTCGATCACCGTTGAGACCGTCAAGGGAAGTGTGATAGCCGTCGGCCGGCAGAGCATCGATGACGAGAGTGCCGTCTGGAATGCTGTTGAAGGATCCCAAGACTGGTTTCTGCCCATTCCAGCGGGCGGAGGATCGAAGCGCTTGCTGATCGCTACGCCGTCCGAGGTCGAAGTCGAGTATCAGATCGACTACTACGGGCCCGAGGGACTGGAAGAGGTGTACGCAGAGGGAACACTCAGCCCCAGGGGTCAGGACAGCTTCGATCTCGCTGCTATCACCGAGGAGGCAGCCGGTGTCCGCGTCATCTCCACCGGCCCTGTCGTGCCGACACTCTGGATCAACTCCGATTCCGGTCTTGGCATCACAACGGCTAGTGCCGTTGAGGCCGCACGCTGGTTCCTCCCCGGGGCAGGCGCCATTGTCGGGGGCCGGGCGAGTGTTGTCATCCTCAGTGTTGGAATCGACGAAGCCGTTGTGTCGGTCAGATCACTTCGTGCGGGGTCTCTGGTGCGCGCCATCAACCTGCCGGCAGACTCCGTCGTTGAGATAGCCCTTGAAACAGCCGACGGGTACCTGATCGAGTCAACCGGGCCGATCGTTGCGATGTGGGTCACCCGAAGGGTCGGCGCCGGCATCGCCGCGATGGGAGTGCCGATTCTCGATGGATGAGCTCTGGGCGAGACTCGGTCTCGTCGTGGGAGCCTTGATGGTCGCCGGGGCTGCCGCTCTGGTGTTGCGGTCCCGTGCCAAGGGTGAGCCGCGAAAACTGGCGGTTACCGGGTTGGGTCAAGGCGTTTA
>JAZFTN010000091.1:0-4519 GCA_036446715.1 Acidimicrobiia bacterium
GACACCCGCCATGAGGGAGATGTGGGGGACTTCGGAGTTGGCGACCGCGTTGATCATCTTGGCGCCGTCCTTGATGATCCCCCGCTGCTCGTAATCCTTGCCGACCATGTAGCCGGTGGTGTTGTGGATGAAGATGATCGGGGTGTCATAACGATTGCACAGTTGGATGAACTCGGTGGACTTCTGAGCCTCCTCGGTGAAGATCACCCCTTGCTGGTTGGCGATGACTCCGACTGGATAACCGTGCACCGATCCCCAGCCGTTGAGGATCGAGGTCCCGTAGACAGCCTTGTACTCCTCGAGACGAGAACCGTCGAGCACCCGATTGAGGATCTCCCTCATGTCAAAAGGGATTCTCAGGTCGGCCGGGATCACCCCGAGGATCTCGTCGATATCGTGCACCGGGTCATCTGGCGGTTTGGTCGGCCCGTAACCCTGCTTGCGCCAGTTGATGTGGTCGATTATGTCGCGTCCCATCCGAATGGCCTCTTGCTCATCGGCGGCGAAATAATCGGATAGACCCGAGACCTTGGAGTGCATTTCGGCACCGCCCAGCTCCTCTTCGGTCGACTCCTCTCCCGTTGCCATCTTGACCAGTGGTGGGCCACCCAGAAAGACCCTTGCCTTGTCCTTGACCATCACCGAGTAATCACACATCGCCGGGAAGTAAGCCCCTCCGGCCGTGGAGCTTCCGAAGACGAGCGAGATGGTTGGGATGCCTTTCTTGGATAGCCGAGTCAGATTGCGAAACCACTTGCCACCGACGACGAACACGTCGGCCTGGTCGGGCAGGTCGGCGCCCCCGGACTCGACGAGGTTGACCAGGGGAAGCCGGTTCTCCATGGCGATATCCATGATTCGGAGAGACTTGGACAGGGTGTATCGATTGAACACGCCCGCCTGGCTGGTGGGGTCATTGGCGAGGATTGCGCACTCCACGCCGTTGATCACACCGATCCCGGTGACAGCGTTGCCGCCGAGCGGCTTGTCGGTACCCCAAGCTGTGAGTGTCGAGAGCTCGAGGAATGGGGAGTCGCGATCAATGAGAAGCTCAATCCGCTCTCTGGCCAAGAGCTTGCCGCGATCGCGGTGCCGCTTGATGTACTTCTCGCCTCCGCCCTGACGAGCCTTTTCCTGAAGCTCTTCGAATTCGTGGAGCTTCTTCTCCATGGCGGTCCGGTTGGCCACGTATTCCTCAGAGCGCGCGTCGATTCGCGTTCCCATTACCTGCATGGTCGAGGAGCGTAGTTAGACGCCGATTGCTCGGCAGATGACGAGGTCAGCCGGTGTGTAGAGCGGATTCCTGGTAGGGCTCGATCATGATGCATTCCCCGGGACACTCCTCTGCCGACTCGACAACGTCTTCGATCAGCGCATCGGGAACTCGCGCAAGACCCCTTGCGCCGTCGGGCGCCTCCTCGCCGTCGAAGACCACCGTGTTGCCGAAGAACTTGGCATCCTCTTTGACGACCCAAAGGCCATCGTCGCGGCCCAAGAAAACCTCGGGGCTGATTTCCTCGCAAATCCCGTCACCGGTGCAGAGGTCCTGATCGATCCAAACCATCAGCTTGGTTGCGTCGGCCATCCCACCAATTTAGATGTTTCCCCGAGTCTTCCCAACTCGTGACAGAATCAGCCACATGGAACAGATACTCGAGAGGCTTCAAGCTCAGGTCGGCACCGAGATCGGTGTCAGTGAGTGGATGGAGATCACCCAGGAAAGGGTGAATGCCTTCGCCGACGCCACCGATGACCATCAGTTCATCCATGTCGACCGGGAACGGGCAAGTGGGACGCCGTTCGGGGGAACCATCGCACATGGTTTTCTGACGCTTTCACTGACGGTGACCCTGGCCGGTCAGGTCGAGCTCGACGTTGGCGAACCCAAGATGGCGATCAACTACGGGCTGGACAAGGTGCGGTTCCCGGCACCGGTACCTGTCGGATCCAAACTCAGGGCTCGGGTTGTGCTTCAGGCGGTGAGCGAGGTGACCGGCGGTATCCAGGTGAACCGGACGGTGACCATGGAGGGGGAGGGCACTGAGAAGCCGGCGATGGTCGCCGAGACTGTCACCCGTTACTACTACTAGTGGTCTGTAAGACGGGCCACTAGGGATGTCAACTCCCGAGACCAGATACGCTCGCAGTGGGAACGTCAGCATCGCCTATCAGGTGTTCGGCGATGGGCCGGTTGACCTCGTCTATGTCCCGGGCTGGGTCTCCAATGTCGAGCTGATCTGGGACGACCCGCTCCTGTCGAGATTCTTCAGGAGACTCGGCTCTTTCGCACGGGTGATCACATTCGACAAGCGTGGTACGGGTCTATCCGACCCGGTTGCAGTCGACAACCTGCCTGATCTGGAAACTCGGATGGACGACCTACGGGCGGTGATGGATGCAAGCGGGTCTGAGAGTGCGACGATTTTCGGACATTCGGAGGGAGGGGCCCTGTCCATTCTGTTCGCGGCTACTCATCCCGGTCGCACTGACCGATTGGTCCTGACCGGTGCCTATGCAAAACGAATCCGTTCCGACGACTATCCGTGGGCGCCCACTGCGGACGAGCGCCGCACAACTGCCGAAGAGGCCGAGCGGACGTGGGGTCAATCGACGGGTCTTGAAGAGATGGCTCCCAGCCGGGCTGACGACCCGGACTTCCAGAGATGGTGGGGGAGGTATCAGCGATTCTCGGCAAGTCCGAGGGCAGCGGCCGCTCTTCTGGCCATGAACTCACAAGTTGACGTTCGTTCAGTGCTTGGTTCGATCACGGCTCCAACGTTGTTGTTGTACAGGGTCGATGACAAGGATGTCAGTGTCCAAGAGGGCAGGTACATCGCCGGGGCGATCGACCGATCCCGCTTCGTTGAACTCCCGGGCGGCGATCATCTGTTCTGGGCCGGCGACATCGATCAGATGCTCGACGAGATCGAGGAGTTCGTCACTGGTGCAAGGGGATCTGATGATCCGGACCGGCGTCTTGTCACCGTGCTTTTCACCGACATTGTGGATTCAACCAAGAACGCAGCGAGCCTGGGCGACTCGGAATGGCGACGTCTGCTGGAGCGTCACCACCAAGTCGTCAGGGCCGAACTGAGTCGATGGAGTGGTGTCGAGGTGGGGACGACAGGTGACGGATTCCTCGCAACATTCGACGGCCCGGCGCGGGCCATCAGATGCGCACTGTCGATCTCAACAGAAGTGAAATCGCTTGGGCTCCGAGTCCGGTGTGGGGTTCATACCGGGATGGTCGAGGTTGTCGAAGACGACGTAGCCGGCATCGCCGTCCACATCGGAGCGAGAGTCGGCGCTATGGCGTCTCCCGGAGAGGTATTGGTTTCGAGCACTGTGAAGGACCTCGTTGCGGGTTCGGGGTTCACGTTCGAGGACCGCGGCCGGCATGAGCTCAAGGGTGTTCCCGACAGATGGCAGGTCTTCGCAGCGACCCGTTAACTCACGAGAGGCTGCGTCCCCCGCCGACGACCATGACATGGCCGGTGATGTAGGAGGAGAGTGGGGTGAGGAGGAACCAGACGACGTTGGCGATCTCCTCCGGCGTGCCCATCCGGTCGAGAGGGATGGCCGAAACCATCTTCTCCAGCACGTCTCCGGGTATGGCCATTGCCATTTCCGTGCTGATCAATCCCGGTGCGATGGCATTGACCCGCACATGCGGTGCCAGCGAGAGGGCCATCGCTCGGGTCAGACCGACAACTCCGCCCTTGGACATCGAGTAGTTGAACTGTCCGAAGTTGCCGAGGTAGGCGCGTGAGGCGATGTTCACGATCGAGCCTCCCTCGGCTACCAGGGGTGCCAGGACGGTCGACAGTCGAAAGGCGGCGCCCAGATTCACGTCGAGAACGGCCTGGAAACTCTCGTCCGTCATGTTCACGAGTCGGGAGTCGCGAGTGATTCCGGCGTTGTTCACCAGCCCGAGGAGTGGCAAACCCGCGGTTTCGACCGCTTCGCGAACCGCTTCGATTCCGTCGTCCGAAGTCAGGTCGACCTGGACGCCCACGATGTCCTCGGCGAGCGCGAGTTCCGGGGCGAGGTCGACTCCGATGACTGTGAACGAAGGATTGGCGGCGAGTCTCTCCGCGATCGCCCGTCCGATGCCGCGGGCCGCTCCGGTGACGACAATCGACCCGTTCATGGCAGGGCTTTTCCGATGTGGGTCGATCCGATTCGAATCAGCTCACCGGTGACCCCATGAGACTCGAGCATTCGCTCGGCCCACTTCTCAATATCCTTCGGATCGGCGTCATCGTCGTATGCGATCACGTTTGTGGTCCAGCCTTTTCTCGCTCCTTCGAGTGCCGCCGTCCTGGCTGCTGACAGAAGGCCCGAAGCGACCATGGCGTTCCCCGCGCCTCGGCGACCGAGGAGGTCGTCGTGATGCACCACATACACAAAGGACTCTTCGTCCATGGCAGCGGCCCTGCTCATCCGAAAAGCGCGATCCAGCTCGGCTCTTATCTCACTCCAGTCCTCGCCCACTGTCTCCGCCCAGTGGATTCTCACG
>JAZFTN010000092.1:0-13305 GCA_036446715.1 Acidimicrobiia bacterium
CACAGCCGTTCGCTGTTTACCGCCGACATAGCCTTTTCGCCGAGATTCGGAGCCGTTCCCCGACTCGATGCCGACCCCGGCAACGGGTTCTCCGCATACGGCATCACCGCTTTCCTGCCTGTCTATCTCGAGACCATCTATCTCAAGTGCAACGCCAACACCTGCGACATCGTGCACAGCCCCGGCGAGGACTCGCAGGGAGCCTGTCCGTCACCCCTCACACCCCTGGCTTCTTCCTGCGGATGGTCGGCCAACGGCAACAAATCGATCGCAGCCATAACCGCGTTCATTCTGACCCTCGACATGCTCCCCCCCGACATCGCCGACAAGTTCCCCTATGTCGACGGGACCATCAGCTACAACCTCCACCGCTGAATCGACCCGATCGCCTTTGGCTATGGTCGTCCCGTGCCGTATTCGTGGATCAGGTTCCTCCATATCGCAGCGGCGTTCGGATTTGTGGGCATCCACGGCGCATCCATCGTCGTGTTGTACGCCATCCGCAGCGAGAGCGACCGTGGGCGAATCGAAAGCCTCCTGGGATTCTCAGCCAAGACGGTCATCGCCATGTACCTGTCACTGGCTCTGGTGGTCGGGACCGGCTTTTGGCTTGGATTCGTCGTGCCCGGTTTCTTCAGCCAGCCGTGGTATTGGCTGTCACTCGCCGTACTCACCCTCACCACCGTCTTGATGTGGTTCGTGGCCAGGCCGTTTGGCAAACGAATCCTGGCCGCGTGTGAGATTCGTCCCTCCGGTGTGCCTCGTGTCTCCGATGAGGAGCTAGGTCAGATTCTGCGCTCACAGCGAACCAACCTGATCACCCTGATCGGAGTGGGAGGGCTGGGCGCCATCCTCTATTTGATGATCTTCAAACCGGTTTTCTAGGAGACGGGTCGGAGGGGTTTGGTCGCGGGACCGCTCACCGGTTCGCCCAGGGGGCTGAACCGGGAGCCATGGCAGGGACATTCGAACGACTTCTCCCCAGGGCCCCAGGCCACAATGCAGCCGAGATGGGGGCAGCGCGCAGACATGAGATGAAGCTTGCCGACCTCATCGACAAAGGCCGCCAACTGCTCCCCGTGACGTTCGATGACTCCCCCCTCGCCCGGCTCCAGCTCAGACTCGAGTTGACGGACCGTTCGGCATAAGAGGAGGTCGCTTCGGGCTCCTTTGAGAACTCCGCCGGGCACCGAGGTTCCGAGCAGCATCCTCGATCTGGTCATGCCCTTGTTCCCGACAACGATGAGATCGGAGTCGGTGGCCTCGGCCGTTTCGAGTATCCGTTCCACAGGACTTCCCTGAAGGAGCCATGATTCGGTGAGAACCCCGGTGCCGAAGATGCCGAGTGTGTCCGAGACGATGAGTTCGCCGGTTTCGGGATGCCCGACAAACACCAGATCTACCGAAGCCCCGAGAGCAAGGGCGAGAGCATATCCACGCTTCGCCGCCCGATCGGCGGTCGCCGAGCCGTCGGTGGCGATCAGAATTCGCCGATAGGTTGCAGGGCGATCTGCCCCCCGAGCGGAAACCAAAAGGACGTCACAGGGGGCGTGGTACGACACCTGATGGGGAACCTTGCCAACCTGATCGCCACCTCGTCCGACGATGATCAGGCCTGCCTCAACGTCTTCGGCAAGAAGAGCGATCTTCGATGCGGGATGTCCGGTCACAAGATCCGACGTGACTTGGTGACCGGGAACACCGGACTCCTCGATCTGGCCGAGGGCATCAGCCACCACCCGGTCTGACAGGTCTCCCTTTGGTCCGACATGGATGACCGCTACCTCGGAGGAGGCCGCCTTGGCGACCATCGCCGCCACCAGGTAGGTCTCTTCGGTCGTTGAAGCGCTCACACCGACAACGATTTGTCTCGCAATCCCGGGCGCCGACGACTGAAGCTCTATCTCCACCGGAACACTCGCGACTTGGTCCTCGATCGGGGTTTTCGCCTCAAATCCGATCTCGGCGTGGGTACCGTCGCACAGCGGTTTGTTGGCTGACTGACCGCAGCGGCACAGGGTGACCCGATTGCGGGTCTCCATCCGGACACCATCACTTCGAGAGATCGTCACTCCACCGGTCACCCAGAGCGGCCCATCCTCGACCGGGGAGACAGCCACGGGTAGATCGGGTTCGATGGTCTCGCCTTCGATCTCGTAGACGAGAGCCCCTGAAGGACAGTGCTCGATCATCCCGATGATCTGACCTCGGACGGTGGCGTCGCCGGATTCGGGCAGCATCTGGTACCAGTCGGTGGTCTTGTTGGCGCAGAAGCTGGCGTGTTCGCATATGCGCCCCACTCGATGAACGGTCAGGCCCGGGCTGTCGTAGGTCTTGGCCTGCTTCGAGAAGGACTCGGTAGAGGCCGTTTCGGTGCCATCGAAGTCAGCGGTCAAATGACTGCCGTCGCAAAACGGCTTGTTCGAAGACTGACCGCATCGACACAGCAGGGTGGGTGAGTCTGTGCGAAGCGCGCCCGCGGTCGCCCAGGCGAGCGGCTCATCCAGGCTCGAGAGCACCATACGTTTCGGTGTGATGGCCAGATCGCCGGTCACTTCGTAGGGGCCGTTCGGCGTGACCACGATTTCGGGTCGAGTCGTATCCAAGAGACTTCCTGGCGGGGACCCTAACCGGGTCGGCGGCGATCGACCTGGAGAGCTTTTGGGATCCGGTCGCACTCCGCCGGATGTGGAGTGCCCAAGGCTGTCATCTTCGTTCAATGGATCACGTGACACCATCCATGTCTGGCCTACGGCTTGAAGTTCATGTCAAAGCTGCGTGAGAAGGACCCCATCGATTTCACGGTGATGGCGATGGAAGGCCTCTGGGTGGCCGAATCGGGCGAGTTCGAGTTCGGGAAGATGGAGCCGTGGCTCTACACCCTGATGATGATGCAGCCGGAGCACATCACCCAAGACATGTTTCAGCGGGCGGTATCAGAGGCAAATGCCAAGCGACCCAATCCGGCACTGGGACTGCTCCGCCTGGAAGTGGCGGTAAGGCCCATCGATTCAGATCATGCATATCGGTCCCTACTCGGAGGAGCCGGGCACAATCGAGAAGATGGACGTCTTCGCCGAGAAACATGGCTACCGGCTTCATGGCCGCCACCACGAGATCTACATGGGATACCCGAGACGGGCCAAACCGGAGAATCTGAAAACGATCCTCAGGCATCCGATCGTTGCTGAATAGATCGGAAACAGAGTTTCCGTAGGCAGCTACTCCGCGCCGTCGACGTCAATCACCTCATCGTGCCGACTCCCGGTCGACCCAACACCGTCTTGCCAGTCACCGCGCAACGTTTCGCCGCTGACGCCGAGGACCGTGATACGTGCCAGCAGCCGTTTCGAGATCATCCGGTAGACCACATCGCGCACCGCCGGAATCAGCAGTAGGAACCCGATCACGTCGGTGATGAAACCTGGCGAGATCAAGAAAGCACCGGAAACGAGGACGGCAGCACCGTCGCTGAGCTCACGTCCGGGGATCTGGCCTTGACCCAGCTTTCGCCGAATACGGCCGAGAACCGAAAGACCGGCCCGCCGAACCAGAAACGATCCGACCAACGCAGTGAGAAGAGCGAGTCCGAGCGCCAATCCCAGCCCAATCCTCGATTCGACCCAGAAGAACGTCGCCATCTCGGCAACGGCGATGAAGGCGAAAACCGCTAGGAACCGCATGAGTCGAAACGGTACATGTATCGGCGCACCTATCGAGCGGGCGGTGAGCGCAGATGTGTTGCCAGGTGCGCTGGGGGTGGTTTTCGGTAGCATCTGACCCCTTGCGATGCGATACCAGGATCGTGCACTCGGACAATCGGAGACTGAAGATGGGTAACGGCAGTGCAACAGCGAAGATCTCGGGTATTGGAGGCTTCTCTCCGAACAAGAAAGCTCCCGCCTCTCAACCGAAGGTGCCCATCTCGGCGACCGCAGAATCCTCGAGCCGATCGCTTCGAGGAGCGATCGCACGACAGACCGACGTCAGTCGATTGTGTAACCGATCGCTCACATGTCATGACCAGAGCCTGCTGTTGAGAGCTATGTCAGCGGCGATGTAACCGATCGCTAACAGGTTACGGGGGAGAGCTCTCAATACAGGAGTAGAGCTCTCACTGCCCGACTGGAACAGGGGAATGCACGGCTCGATTTTGGCGAGTCAAGTGACACGGTGGACGAGAGCCATGAGGTTGAGGACGATTGGGCGCTCATCGTTCCAGCCGGTCTGTGGCACAACGTGGTCAACATCGGAGAGAAGGACCTCGAGCTCTACTCGATCTATTCCTCACCAGAACACCCTGATGGCACCGTGCATCGAACCAAAGCCGAAGCCGATGCCGACGAAGAACATCACTAGAGCCCGCCTGAGGGGCGCACACCCGAAGATCGACTGAAACCTGAAGAACCCGGCAGAGTTCGGCAAGGTCATCTCGCTTCGCCCTTGCTCCCCAGGTCCAAAGATCCTCCGGAAGGGTTCGGCGTTAGCCTCGACACAATGGGTCGGTCGATCCTCGGAGCAGCTGTGAGGCGCGTTGAAGACTCGCGCCTGATCACCGGTGCCGCGAGATACCTGCAAGACATCCAGGTCGATGGGGCGTTGTGGATGGTCCCTGTCCGGTCAACTGTCCCCCATGGTCAGGTAGGGGACATCGACATCGAGGCCGCACGTGATGCACCAGGCGTGGTGAAGGTCTATCTCGCCGGCGACCTGAACATGGCACCGATGCCTATTGGAGCCCCCGGGCTGGACGAATCTACTCGCCGGCCTGCGATTGCATCTGTTCGTGTGCGGTTCTCCGGCGACATCGTCGCCGTGGTGGTTGCGGAGAGCGAGCGAGCTGCAGTCGACGCTGCGGAGCTTGTATGGGCTGAGATTGAACCGATCCCGGTTGTGTCAACACCAGAGTCCGGCGCCGACCCGGACGCACCCCTCTTGTTCCCGGAGCTGGGCACCAATGTGATCTACGACCGTGGCGACCCCGACGACAGCGTTCTCGCCGGCGCCGACGTCATAATCGAAACCAGCGTCGTCAACCAGCGCGTCGCCGCCGTCCCGCTGGAGACCAGTGGTGCCCTGGCGTCACCCCGCGAAGATGGTGGGCTGGATTTTTGGCTGGGCAGCCAGTCGGCCCATGCCCACAAACGTGGCCTCTCGAAAGTTCTCCGCCTCGACCCGTCATTGATCCGTGTGCAGGTGCCCGATGTCGGTGGAGGGTTCGGGGCGAAGATCGCGCTCTATCCAGAACAGGCCCTCAGTGGAGCCATTGCCCTCGACCTGGGTCGACCCGTGCGATGGAATGAGACCCGGACGGAGAACATGCTGGCGATGTGCCACGGGAGGGCGCAGACAACCGAGGTTCGCCTGGGAGCGACGCGAGAAGGGCTGATCACCGGAGTCTCGCTCCGAGTCACCCAGGACGCAGGCGCATATCCCCAGTTCGGTGCTTATCTGCCCGTCTTCAGTCGACGAATGGCAGTCGGGCCATACTCGATCCCCAAGGTCGAGTTCCTGTGGCGCTCGGTTGTGACGAACACCACACCGGTGCATGCCTACCGCGGGGCCGGCCGGCCGGAGGCGACCATGGCCCTGGAGCGTGCCATCGATCAACTCGCCTTGGAGCTCGATCTCGACCCCGCAGAGGTGCGTCGCCGCAACTTCATCGCTGTGGACGATTTCCCATATGTGACCGTGCTCGGCGAGCGCTACGACTCAGGCGACTATCAGGCTGCACTCGACCTCGCTCTGCGAAAAGGCGGGTATCACGATGTCAGGGAGGAACAGGACCGGCGACGGAGGGCCAACGATCGCATTCAGATCGGAGTCGGCATCGGATCGTATGTTGAGATCACAGCCGGCGCAGGCCGGGAGGACTGGGGTGCGGTCGAGATCAACCCTGATGGCACGGTGACCCTCTACTCGGCGGGGGTGTCCCACGGCCACAGCCACGAGACCACGTTCGCCCAGATCGTCTCGAACATTCTCAAGCTGCCGATCGACCAGATCAGGTTCGTGCAGGGCGACACCGACAGGATCGCTCACAGCGGCGGGACGATGGCATCGCGGTCACTGCAGATCGCCGGTTCGGCGATCCTCGGGGCCGGAGAGAAGGTGCTCCACAAGGCGCGCGCTGTGTTCGCCTATCACGCCGAGGCCGGGATCGATGACGTTGTCCAGTTCGAGGATGGGCGGATTGGAGTCGTCGGTGTTCCCACATCCGCGATGACTCTCGCCCAGATCGCCGCCGTCGCCTCTGAGCCTTCGAACCTCGCTGATGACATGGAGCCTGGTTTGCGGGGAGAAGAGATGTGGGATCAGGAGGAAGCCACCTTCCCCTTCGGGACACACCTGTCGGTTGTGGAAGTGGACACCGAAACCGGAGCCGTGCGTGTTCTCAGACATATTGCCTGTGACGACGCCGGAACAATCCTCAACCGCATGGTTGTCGACGGTCAGGTGCACGGTGGGGTCGCTCAAGGAGTGGGGCAGGCGCTATTTGAGCAATTCCAGTACGACGACGCCTACCCGCTCACCGGGAACCTCACCAGCTATCTCATCCCCACAGCATCATCGCTGCCATCATTCGAGGTGGATCACACCGAGACCGTCACACCGGAGAACCCCCTTGGGGCGAAGGGGATCGGCGAGGCCGGGACTATCGGATCCACGCCGGCCATCGTCAACGCCGTGATCGACGCCCTGACCCCGTTCGGGATCGACAATCTCGACATGCCTTTGACCCCTGCCAAGATCTGGGCAGCCATCGAGTCAACTCGCTGACGTGTTGGGGGTGGCAAGGGGAATCCCACCCTCTCAGCCATGACCGGCCCAGCGAATAGAGTCGCGCAATGACCACAGAGGAGGGTACAGCCAGCCAAACGGACTACGACCTGGTGGTCGTAGGTGGAAATGCTGGTGGGCTTTCGGTGGCCGTGTCTTCTTTGCGCTCCGGCCTCGACCGGGTGCGAATCCTCGAGTCGGGGCACTCGGTGGTATTCCCCGAATTGGTGGGCCCGGACGAACTCGACGTCGGATACGGCGAGGACGTTCTCGAGATCGATGCCGACGGATCGACGATCGTCGTCAGGACCAACAAGTTCACGTACCGCACGCAGGCGTGCTTGATCGCCAACCGTCGCCTCCTCCCCGATTGGACCCCGCCGATCAAGATGTTGGGAGGCCCCCGGATCCACATTGATACTCAACCCGAACACAGCGAGGGCACTGACGTCCTGGTCGTCGGTTACACCGACCACGCCGTCGAAATCACCGTGGAGGCGGCAGCCGCAGGAGCCCGAGTGGTTCTCGCTGCAGGAGGAATAGACCCCGATCGGCTGTCGCCGGCAGGCGACCAGATGCTGCGCCGTCTCGAACAGGAGCGTCGGGTAACCCTTCTGTACAGGTCGACTCCCATAGAGATAGCGGACACCAGTGGTTACCCGATGGTGTACTTCGGGGACCGTCGCACCCCGGATCTCCAGTTCGACCACATCATCTTCGCCTCACACCGCAAGACTTTGAGTCCGGAGGACGTTGGGTTGACCAAAGCGGGGCTCGAATCGGGTCGGGTCTGGTTCCTCGGCGAGCCAGAGGAGGACAGCGTCCCAACGACAGCCCCGGGGTGGCGGATCGGGTTGGAGATTGCGGCCACCTGCTTCCCGGACCTGGATTTCGACTACCGACTCGGCGCCGCTGACCATAGGCACCGCAATCAAGCCGTCATCGAGGAACTCCGCTCCGAGCACTACAACGCGACCATCACCTACTTCGAGCCGACGCATTCTGACCTCTGGGTGCTCCGAGTGCGACCCGACCATGGCACTAGCTCGTTCATCCCCGGCCAATATGCGTCACTGGGTCTGGGCTACTGGGAGGCTCGGGTCAACGATGCGGAGGATGCCAACCTGGACAAGCGGTGGGACAAGTTGATACGACGCTCGTATTCGATTTCTTCGCGCATGTTCGACGAGACCGGGTACCTGGCCGACGAAGAGCGTTTGGACGAGCTCGAGTTCTACATCGTGCTGGTGCCCCCGAGCGACGACAACACTCCTGGCCTCACTCCAAGACTCGCTCTCAAGCGTCCCGGGGATCGCATATACCTTGGACCGAAGGTGGCGGGTCGATACACGCTTGCCCCGGTGACCGATCCCGCATCGACAGTGTTGTTCTTCGCCACGGGGACGGGCGAAGCCCCTCACAACGCGATGGTGGCCGAGTTGTTGCGCAAGGGACACTACGGACCCATCGTCGCGGCGGTATCGGTGCGTCAGTGGACGGATCTGGGGTATTTGAAACAACATCGGGCGCTCAGCGAGCGCTATCCCAACTATCACTATCTACCCATGCCCACTCGCGAGCCCGATGTCCCGAAGCGCTACATCCAGGACCTGATACGGGACGGTGACCTCGCCTTGATGGGAATCAATTTGGATCCAGGTTCGACGCACGTGTTCCTGTGTGGGAATCCGGCCATGATCGGCATTCCTGAGGATGACGACTCAACGACCGTGTTTCCCGAGCCGGTCGGAGTTGTCGAGTTGCTGACCGAGCGGGGATTCACGCTGGACCGTCACCGACAGATCGGCAACATCCATGTTGAGGAATACTGGTAGAGACCGCATCCCGGCGAATTCCGACTCAAAACTCGGGTAGCGCCACCGTGAGATCGGCCGATTCCACACACTCCGACCCAATAGAATCACCCGACCAGCGAAGATCGAAGACACAATCACGAGCATCGACCCACGCGACCAGAAGGCTTACGACGCCCTCCAAGCCAAGCTCGTTCCGTTGTGGTCCTCGTTGGATCACCTCAACACGGACGAACAAACGATCGTCGTCATTCCGTCTGCCGACATCGACCTGGACCTCACCGCCAGCCAGCTGCAGGCCTATGAGGAACGCTTCCTGTTTCTCCTCTTTCTGTTGCGTCAACCGCGGGCCCGGGTGATATTTGTTACCGGACAGGAGATATCGTCTGAAATCATCGACTACTACCTGGACCTGCTGCCAGGGGTTATCCAGTCCAACGCAAGAAGGCGGTTGTTCTTCGTCTCCCCCATGGAAGCCCGATTCCGCGCCCTGTCACAGAAGCTGCTCGACCGTCCCCAGATCATCGAGGAAATCAGGGGCCTGATACCGGACAAGGACCGCGCGCATTTGGTGCCATTCATGACCACCTGGGACGATCGTGAGTTGGCGATGCGTCTCGGTATACCGATGTACGGCACCGACCCTGTGCATGTGTCGTACGGGACCAAGTCATCGGGGCGACGGCTCTTCGCCGAGTCGGGAGTGCTACACCCTCGGGGCGCCGCGGACTTGCACAGTCGCAGCGACGTGGTCGGTGCATTGGCCGATCTCCTCAAGCAGGTTCCCGATCTCGAGAAGGCAATTCTGAAGCTGAACGAAGGGGTCTCCGGGCTTGGAAACTCGATCATCGACCTCACTGCCCTTGGCGACGACCCGGAGCCTGATCAGATCGACGCCCTCCTATCAAAGCTCCCGATCGATGGAGCAATCGGTGACGTGGACACCTTTTTCGCCCATTTGGCAAGGGAGGGAGGAGTCGTCGAGGAGATGATCGAAGGCGACACCGTGCGAAGCCCCTCGGTGCAGCTTCGAATCACACCCCTGGGTGAGGTGGAGCTGTTGTCCACTCACGACCAGATCCTTGGCGGGGTCAGCGGACAGATCTTCATGGGTTCTCGGTTCCCGGCCGATCCTGAGTACGCCGGTCGGATCTCGATGAAGGCCCGCAGGGTGGGAGAGGCTCTTGCGGACAAGGGCGTGATCGGGCGCTTCGCCATCGATTTCATCGAAGTGTCCCGGGACGACGGGACATGGGACGAGTACGCCATCGAATTGAATCTCCGCAAGGGCGGGACCACCCACCCTTTCCTGACCCTCCAGTTCCTCACCGACGGCACATACGATCCTGAGGGGGCCGTTTTCATTGCGCCCAATGGGGTGGAGAAGCACTATGTGGCTTCCGATCATGTCGAAGTCGACGGCTTGGAGGTCTTCCGGCCGCAAGACCTTCTCGATCTCGCGGTGCTGAACGGCATTCATTTCGACCAAACCCTGCTGACCGGGGTGGTCTTTCACATGCTCAGCGCCATGCCAACCCTTGGCATCGTCGGCGTCACGTGTATCGAGGACAGCGCCGAGAAGGCCGAAGAACTCTAT
This sequence comes from Acidimicrobiia bacterium, assembly GCA_036446715.1. Classification (GTDB taxonomy): domain Bacteria; phylum Actinomycetota; class Acidimicrobiia; order Spongiisociales; family ZC4RG35; genus SZUA-217. The sequence goes on from JAZFTN010000092.1 coordinate 10,192, forward strand.
GAGAACGTGATCGAGTTCCTCGCCGACCAGGCCAGTCGTCTCCGTGACATCTAGTCCGACCTGGTGTTCTGTCCGGTTGTTCCGCTTCTTGACTTTCACGTTACGTGAAGATGTCTTCATGCATTGTGAAAGCAGAGGTCCGGCTGCCCATCATCCGTTCACTCGAACAGGAGGGCCTCCTCGCAGAGCTGTTCGTCTTCCGACGGCGCTATCACACTCAGCGAGCTCGCCCGCCGGCCATCGTCGAGTTCATGGTTGGGCCACTGCTCGAAAACCCCCATCGGGTCGGAAAGCCTCTCGTCCGAGAACTGTCTGGATACATGACGACAAGACGTGGGGCCTACCGACCCGTATATCGCATTGACGCTGACTCGTCCACCGTCGAGATTGTGCGTATCGGTCACGGGTGTACGCACTCCATAAGGAAGACGAAGAACCAGGACGTGTAGGGGCGGAATCGACGATTGCCTGTCTTTCAGCGTCTCAGTGGCCTGATCTCGTGTCAAACGTGAGCCTCTGCATCTAGCTGTGCGACGCGCTGATGCGATAGCCCGATCACCATGCCGATATCCCGGTACAACATGCCGTGGGTGCGCAATTTGCCCGCCCATGTCACACTCGCCACCAAGGAATAGGACGTGTTGATAGCGGCTGGTCGGTTTCAGGGTTCTTGTCAGCACGGTGTCATACGCGCTAAGGTAAGTGTATGACAATGTTCAGTTTCCGCGTGGACGAGAATGAAGCGGAAGAAGCTCGACGATGGGCGGACCGACTAGGGGTTGGCCGATCCGAACTGCTTCGAGACGCTTTGCACAAGCATCTGGTTCGTCTTCGTGCAGAAGACGACATCGAGGCATGGACCAGGAAACCTCACACATCTGATGAGAAGGCCTTGGCTGAGGCCTCGGATTGGGGCCCTGCCGAAGACTGGACGGACTGGGTCGATGAAGCGGGGTGAGGTCTGGTTCGCCAAAACCCCTGGTGGAGACAGACCGGTACTGGTGCTCACCCGCGACCCGGTTGCCGCCCATATTGGTTCGATCGTCGTCGCAGCGTTGACTCGGACACATCGTGGCCTTGTGTCGGAGCTTGAGCTGACTCCGGAAGCCGACGGTGTCCCGACAGTCTGCGTCGCCAATTTCGACAACCTTCACACCCTTCCCAAAGAGGTCTTCCGTCGGCGAGTAACTCAGCTGGACACGGAGCGTCTTGCCGAGTCCTGTCGGGTGCTCCGAGACGCTATGGGCTGCTGAGACAGACAACCCTTCTCCTGTGGGCGTCTCATAAAAGAACGATGGGTTCATCAATCGTCAGAAAGACGTGTGGCAGCGCCTTCTCGAAGGCCCGGTACCCGCACTTCTGAATGCAATGACAAGCCGCTCCCCGCACGGGAGAGAACTACGGCAAAACTCGCCGTTCGGGGGAGTCCTTTCCGAAGACGAGAGGACGACCGTTCTCGATGCCTGGAAAACCAATGAAATGTCGTCGAACACATGAAACGGAAGGACCTCGCCCACATCATCCGGGCAGCCGCCGCAGTCAGCCTTATGTCTCGACCCACACGACTTGGTTATCGCCAAGCTCGTCGCAGGCCGCGAAAAGGACTTCGACTTCGCTGCTGCACTCCTGAAGAGGGGGCAAGTGGAGGCTGAAACATTGCTGCTCCGAGTGGAGGACCTCCCCGTTCCCGGAGCGGTTCAGCGGCGTATTCAGAAGTTCATCCAACGAAGACTCCCCAAGCCTTCAGAAGCCTGATCCCAAGGTCACATCAGGTAAACACCATCGGATAACGCACGCCCACCGAGAACCAATCGCTCCGCGCCATCCGCTACATAACCAGCACTATCTGCGCCTTGGCCGGCGTCAACAGGTCCCAGTTTGGGAGTTTGGACACACCGTCCTGACCAGGACTTTCGTAAGCCACGTCAACGGAGAACCCAGGACGTGTTGGGGGGATAGACCTGTTGTGTGGGGGGGCCTCTAGAGCGACAGATGCAATCGAAGCGCTTCGTCGACCTGAAGCATGAGTGGTGCCGGCACCGAGCCAAGTGCGGAGCCAATCCGCTCAAGGGAGACAGAGCGGACCTGTTCTGCTTGAACCTTGGAGTCACGGTCAAGACCGCTTTCCTCAGCAGTGACAAGAACCTGAAACGGGTAGATCCGTGACACATTGGAGGTGATTGGCACAACCGTGAGAACCCCTCGACCGAGACGAGCGGCCACCGTGTTGGCGCCTTCGTTTGAGACGATCACGGCTGGACGCCGGTAGGCGGATTCGCCGCCTAACGCCTGGCCAAAGTCGACCAGGCGGATCTCGCCCCTCAGCATCAGGCCAGACCGTCGGAGGCGACTGCATCCCAGATCCCAGCCTCCTCCGAATCCTCCCACTCCTGCCACGCATCCGCATAGGCGTCGCCGAGTTTCGACGAGCGGAGCATCCGAATCGCGGTGCGGACAACTGCCGAACGCGACTCATATCCTTGATTCTCCGCATATTTGTCGAGGAACTCGACATCTTCGTCGGGGAGGCTCACGCTTATCTTCATACCAAGATCATACCAGAGGTAGCATATGAGTACTACCCTTGGATTCACGAATAGCCAGGACGTGTTGGCGGCGGACATCACATATATGTCCGACTTCGCCGATATCCTGTTGTTATGTCTGAAGCACGGGACGTCGTCACGGATACCGGCCTAGATCCGGAAGAGCTCGAGTGGCTCGATGACCGTATCACCGAGTACCAAGAGCTGCTTGCTTACCTACGCGATCATTGAATAAGCCAACTCTCAGACTCGCCATTGAATTCAACAAGAGGGTTCGCGAGGATGACGAGTGGTTCGACGATCCCGACGACTTAGATCGAGTGGTACGAGCGCTCACCAGTTTATAATCTCGAGAATCCGCTGGTGGCAGCTGGAGTTCTCGCCTATCGAGTCACTCTGGCCCAAGGATTCGCGGAGGGCACAAGAGAACAGGAATACTCCTCGCACACTGGCTACTCGACAGCAACGGCGTCGATGGAGGCCAGATTCTCCCTCCGGATGATCGCGTCATCGCCGACCTTCTCGTCCAGACAGCATCCGGAGCCGACGTAGAAGCGGAGATCATTTC
>JAZFTN010000093.1:0-5836 GCA_036446715.1 Acidimicrobiia bacterium
GAGCGCGAAACGTCGCGAAACGCTCGGAAGTCCCCAACTCACCGTTCTCCCTTGTTTTATAAGGTGTTTCGGGCCTTCGGCCTGGTCAGAGTATGGCTCCGCGGGTAGGACTCGAACCTACAACCAATGGATTAACAGTCCACTGCTCTGCCAATTGAGCTACCGCGGAATGGCGCGCCGACTGGCCAGGAGAGGATACCAACCGATGTTCCGTACTCCGAGTTGGCCATGATCTGCCAATCCTCACCGGTTGTGGCACGATCCCATCAAGACGGAAGGCGGTTTGATGACCGGAGACATGGGCTGGGTCGAGGTAATCGCATCTCTGTCACTGGTGGGCGTGGCGATCGCGGTCTCGATCTGGAAAGAGCTCAGGTTCGAACGCTCGATAGCCTGGGCGTCGTTCCGCGCCGGGATCCAACTGCTCGCCGTTGGGCTCCTCTTCAGCTTCATCTTCGAGTCGGCGCAGGCCCTTGTCTGGGCCTGGGCATGGGTGATCGGGATGACGGTTCTCTCAGCGGAGGTCGTTGCAACACGCACAAGACAAATTCCTCGTCTTCGCCTCTACGCCCTCGGTGCGCTTGCAGGCGCTGTAGGAGTGACCCTGGCCCTCCTCTTCGGACTGGGAGTGTTCCCACTAGCACCGGTCACTCTCGTGGTGATCGCCGGTATAACGCTGGGCAACACTCTTCCCGCCGCTGTGCAGGCGGCGGACACGGTCACCACGGAGTTCATCGATCATCGGAACCGTGTTGAAGCCCTGCTGGCGCTCGGGTTCGATCGCCAGGGAGCTTCCCGGGTCGTCACCAGTTCCGCTGTTCGCAACGCCCTGCTTCCTCAGATTGAACGAACCAAGGTGATCGGCCTCATCGCCCTTCCAGGCACGATGACCGGCATGCTCCTCGCCGGAGCGGAGCCGGTAAGTGCCGTTCTGGTGCAGTTGGTGATCACCTATCTGGTGCTTGGATCGGTTGGCGTCGCATCGGCCGTGATCGTGACGATGGTCGCCAGTCGGGCGTTCACCAGGGATCTACGTCTCGAGGTTTGGGTGACGGACCCGAAATAGGCTTAGGAGCTCTCGAGAAAGCCCTCGAGCTTGCCCGACTTGTCGGGGTGTCTCAGTTTGGCGAGAGCCTTGGTTTCCAACTGTCGAATTCGCTCTCTAGTCACGTTGAAATGAGAACCGACCTCCTCGAGAGTCCTCATGCGACCGTCAGCAAGGCCGAACCGCATGATCAGAACCTGGCGCTCGCGGTCATTGAGCCCTTCGAGAGCCTGAGCCAACTCACCTTGCAGAGACGAGAACGCAGCAACGTCGGCAGGCTTGTCTGAGTCGACATCCTCGACAAGATCTCCAAGTGTTCCTCCCTCGTCTTCACCGACCGGTGTCTCCAGCGACACGGTGTCCAAAGCGATACGGCGGAGCTCTGCCACCCTGGTGACCTCGAGATCGAGATCATCGGCCAGCTCATCAACCGTGGGCGCCCGACCGAGAACCTGGGTCAACTCCCTTTGGGTCCGGGTCAGCTTGTTGACCGCATCGAGCACATGAATCGGCATGCGAATCGTCCGACCCTGATCGGCGATAGCCCGGGAGATTGCCTGACGGATCCACCATGTGGCATAGGTAGAAAACTTGAATCCCCGGCGGTAGTCGAACCGCTCCACGGCCCGCATCAGCCCAACATTGCCCTCCTGGATCAGGTCAAGCAGCGCCATGCCCCTCCCCACGTAACGACGCGCGAGGGCAACCACGAGCCGCAGGTTCGATTGGACCAACTGCTTGTGAGCCCCCTCGCCGATGTCGACCTCGTGGTCCAGGAAGGTCCGATCCTCATCGGCCAGCGGATCATCGCCCTCGACACGTTCTAGTGCCCGGCGACCAGCTTCCATCTGCATCGCCAACTCCACCTCCTGCTGAGCGGTGAGGAGCGGATATCGCCCGATCTCATTCAGATAGAGACGCACCGGATCCGAAACTGAGATCTGGCTGACCTCGATGACCTCCTCGGTCACCGCCGGTCCTTCCTCGACGAGACGGATCCCCTTCAAGCGCAGCTCGTCGGCAACCTTCTCGAAGGCCTCTCCGGGCGCCTCGATATCCTCCAACTCCTGTTGCACCTCGGCCATCGTCAAGAAGCTTCGGTGGTTGCCTCTCTTGATGAGGGCGCTGGTGACATTGGAGAGTTCTTGGGTCATTCCTCGCCTAACGAGCGTTTCTCCCGTTGTAAGGCTATCAAGTGCCGGAGAGTTTCGGAATGGTGTTCTGATTCGCTGTCGAGGGAACGGAGCTGGCCTTCGATTTCGGCGATCTCGACATCCAGCCGTCTCCCCCGCACCCTGGCTTCCATCTCTGCCCATTCGGGCAACGGACGACTATCCAGTACCAACGACCGCAAGAGCCCCTGAAGATCGGGGTCAGACACCGTTGAGATATCGACAGGTGATCCCGGTGGCGTGATAGCAAGCTCGCCGGAAATCGCCGTGTAGGCGGCGCCAAGTCTCTCATCATGAAAATCCGAGGGGGAGATCTCACCCATGTCCGGCGGGTTGGTCAGGACCACGCGGAGCAATTCGGATTCGGCTCGGTCCAGCGGTCGTCTGGGCCGATCCGACCTAGCCGGAACGCCTCGTCCTCGACTCCGGGTTGCCTGGTCCACTGTTGTCAGATCCACACCTATCAGGCGAGCCACAAACCGGCTGTATTCCCGACGGCCGATCTCGTCGTTGACACGGATCAGTTGTTCCGCGGCCGCATGAAGTGCTCGGGCACGGCCTTCGGGGCCACTCAAATCGTGCTTGGCCACCTCGTGTTCGATCCGGTACTCGAGAAGAGGCCGGGCCTCATCGACCGCCTTCAAGAGCTCCTCGTTGCGCCCCTCCTGAACGAGATCCGCGGGATCGAGGCCATCAGGCATCACCGCGACCCGCAGGTCCAGGTCGAGACGGAACGGCGACTTCAGCTCGTCGCTTCGCAAGGCGGCCTTGGCCCCCGCCTCGTCGGAATCGAACGCCAGCACCACCTTTTCGCTGAAGCGCCGGAGCAAATCGAAATGACTGTCGCCAAGAGCGGTGCCACACGTTGCCACCGCGGTGTCGATCCCCACCTGATGCATCGCAATGACATCGGTATAACCCTCAACGATCACAGCCTTGCCTTCAGCAGCAATCGTCTTGCGGGCGCGGTCAAGAGCGAAAAGAACATTGGCCTTGTGATACACGATCGACTCGGCAGAGTTCACGTACTTGGCATCAGGATTGTTGGTCGAGTCCCGATCGACATCGTCAACCAGACGGCCGCCAAACCCGATGGGGTCGCCCCGGACGTCGTGAATGGGGAACATCAGTCGTCCGCGGAACACGTCGTACAGACCGTGTCTCCCCCGACGGGCCAGTCCTCCGTCCAGCATCGCTCCATCGCCCATTCCGGCGGTCTTCAGATCCTTGACGAGGGTGTCCCAGTCGACTCCGGCGAAACCAATCCTCCACTCATCGATCAGGTCGAGGTCATATCCGCGGCCTCGCAGGTAGGCCCGGGCCGGTCCGGCTTCCGCGGACTTCTTCAGCCGTGTGTGATAGACGTCGACAGCCTGTCGGATCGCCTCGACCGCTGCCTCCCTCCGTCCCCGTCTCCGGGCGGCATCAGGATCCTGGACCAGGGTGATTCCGGCCTTGCGGGCTAGCATCTCCAGAGCGTCCCGAAAATCAACACCCTGGGTCTTCTGGACGAAGGTAAAGACGTCTCCGCCCTCACCGCAGCCAAAACAGTGATACAGACCACGAGCCCGATCAACCGACATCGACGGGGTCTTCTCCTCGTGAAACGGGCAAACGGCCATCACCGATCTGCCGGACTTCTTCACTTTGGTCACTTCGGAGACCAACTCAACGAGGTCGGTCGCCTCCCTGACACGATCGATGTCGCCTCGGTCTGTCATCGCCACCGATCATAAGGAGCACAGGAAGCTGCTCAACCGGCCACTGCCACAAAGCTGAAGCTGAGCACGACTTCGTCGCTGACGTCGGCGATCCCGGGGACGCTTGGGATCCCAATGCCAAAGTCTGAGCGCAACACGACTGTTGTCATCGAGCCCTCTATGGTCGACTCATCTGAGAGAGTCACCTCGACATCGAAGACAACCTCGCTGGTGACACCCTTGATCGTGAGGTCTCCCTCGAGGCTGAAGCTCAACACGTCTCCCGGCTGGGCGCTACCGCTCAGCCCTGTCGCCGAGTCGACGTCGAGGGTGATCAACTCGAACTGGTCACTGGCCGAGTTGAGGATGATCGGGCCCCTGATCGCTCGGTCGCGTCTCTCGGAGTCGGTTGTGAAGGTTCTGGCATTGACGACGATCTGGGAAAATTGGGCCGTACTCAGGTCAGCGAGGTCAACCTGAACCTGACCAACCACCTGGTCCGTCTGGCCGAACACACGGTTTGGAGACCCCCGGAGAACTTCGTCGATCTCGAAACCGGCGACGCTTCGCGACGGGTCGATCACGAAGGTCTTGGAGGTACCGGCTTCCTCTGTGGTGGCCGCGCCGGCAATCGTGGGGGTGGTCAGTTCGGTTGACGGCTCACCCGATCCGCCTGCAAACCAGACCCATGCCAGCACCGACCCGGCAAAGGCGAGGACAAACGCAACGATCCATCCGACGACTGAGCGATTCATGGGACCACCTGTCGAGCATTCTGGCTCTGAGAGGTCAACCCGCTGTAAACATCAGACGAGTTTGGCGCCCAGATAATCCACAAGCCCGTCCATCGAGACCCGGTCTTGAGCCATGGTGTCACGGTCTCTGACGGTGGCCGCGTGATCTTCGAGCGACTCGAAGTCGATCGTCACACAATACGGGGTGCCGATCTCGTCCTGTCGTCTATAGCGACGACCAATCGATTGGGTGACGTCCAACTCGATCATCCATCTCTTGCGCAACTCGACGGCCACCCTCTCGGCCGGTTCGATCAGCTCGGGCTTCTTCGACAGCGGGAGAACGGCCACCTTGTAGGGAGCAAGCCGGTGATGAAGTTTCATCACCACCCGGGTCTCGTCGTTGACCGTCTCCTCGGTGTAACCGTCGATGAGAAAGGCAAATGTGGTCCTGGTGGCTCCCGCAGCGGGTTCTATCACGTACGGGAAGAACCGCTCGTTGCTCTCCTGATCGAAATAGCGGAGATCCTCACCGGAGTGCTCACTGTGCTGTTTGAGGTCGAAGTCGGTGCGATTGGCAATTCCCTCCAGCTCATCCCACCCCCACGGAAACAGATACTCGATGTCTGCGGTGCTCGATGAATAATGACTGAGCTCGTCAGTCTCGTGATGACGAAGCCTCAGGTTGTCCGGGGTCATCCCCAGATCGGTGTACCACCGTTGTCGGTTGTCGAGCCAGTACTGAAACCACTCTTCGTCCTCACCGGGCCGACAGAAGAACTCCATTTCCATCTGGTCGAATTCTCGGGTCCGAAACACAAACTGGCCTGGCGTGATCTCGTTGCGAAAAGACTTCCCGATCTGGGCGATCCCGAACGGCAGCTTGAGACGGTTGGTGCGTCTCACGTTCTCGAAGTTGATGAAGATCCCCTGCGCCGTCTCCGGGCGCAGATAAACCATGTTCTCCTCCGAGTCGACAGGCCCCGTGTGGGTGCGGAACATCAGGTTGAACTGTCGTGGCTCGGTGAATTCGCCGGTCTTGCCGCAGGTGGGGCACTTGTCGGGATCATCGAGTTTGTCGAGGCGGTGACGGCTGTTGCAGTTGCGGCACTCGACCATCGGATCGGTGAAGACCTCCTCGTGACCCGAGGCCTGCCACACCTGGCGGGCCTGGATGACTGCGGA
>JAZFTN010000094.1:0-5405 GCA_036446715.1 Acidimicrobiia bacterium
CAACAGTCCCGCTATAAGAATGTCCGAACACTAGGACTCGATCCAGCCCCAGAATCGATGTGACCTCCCGGTAGAACTTGGCGTGCCCTCCGATGCTGTAATCGGTAGCCGGAGTCGTTCCCCCAGTACCCGGCGGATCAACCAGATGCCAGGCAAGACCATCCACGAGGGGTTCAGCGAACGAGGCGAGATAGCCAGACGAGATACCGGGACCGCCAGGCATGCCAACCACAGCAACACCCTCGCCCATGACTCGATAGGTCACCTCAGTCCCGTCGTGCAACTCCAGACGAGCAGACACCTACATCCTCCAATTGAGCACCAAGGACTCAACCATACGCCTAACCACTCATTCGTTTGAAGGCAGCCGCTCGCAGGCATTATGCGCTTCAGACCTACCGCCTCGTTGAAGGCATATCAATGGGGCCGACGAGTTGTGGACAGGACTGGGGCGGGCTACACCGCATAGACCGGATCGAGACCCCCGCCAACGCCCGGGCAACACTCTCTGATGTGGTCGCAAAGTGGATGCGACGCCTGTAACAGAATGGCGCAGGTGGGGTTTTCGCCTTGTGAGACTTGCCTTTCCTCCGACGAGTCGAGGGATCGAACTCGTGACCCCCTCGTTGGATAGGAAGGTTTCATTCACGCATTCGGTCTGGGGTGGTCTGTTGCGGTCGTATGTAATCGCGACGACACAGGCGCGCTACGCCCGCAGACACCAGCATCGCTGATTTTCCCAAGTGCCATAAGGGCTTATACGGTGGAGCTGAGGGGATTTGAACCCCTGACCCCCTCGTTGCGAACGAGGTGCTCTGCCAGGCTGAGCTACAGCCCCTTGCGGGAGCGGTGAATTCTACTTGTGCCACGCCGGTGAGCCAGATCGCGCGTTTCTGGAGGTAGTTAGACCCGTATACGGGTCTAACTACCGGAGGTTTCAGGAACCGCGGAGGTCTTCGCGGAGACGTTCCTGGATAACGGTGGCGGTCAGGTCGGAGCGGGAGCGTTCGACAAGGGATCGGGAGACGTCGGTGGTACGGCGAAGACTGTTGGTCATCCCGTCGGGGTAGTCGATCCCGGCGAGCATGTCGACGATGTTGTCCATCTCCTCGAGAGTCGACTCGGCCTCGGCGATCTTCTCGTCTCGGAGCAGGTCGAGCATGTGACGCCGCATCTCCCCCACAGCCTCACCCAGGCCGTGGAGATAGGGGACGGGGTCGATCGCCAGATCCTCGAATGTGGGCACATCCTCGTTCTTGAAGATCGCCTCGGTGATACGTGCCTCGGCGTACTCCTTGGCGGCGTCGGAAACGAACCCGGCATGTCTGATCTCCGGATGGCCAGCCGATGCTTCGTTGATCTCGTCGAGTAACGCCCCGGCTTCTCCTATCAGACCCGCCGCCCTGTCCCATTCGCTTCGGTGCAACGCCCGGATCCCGTTGGCCGAAGCCCGGATGACCTTTCGCGACCCGGTGATGGCCGTCTCCCGCGCGGCAAAGCGAGCATCGAGAATGGAGCGGATCTTTTCGATCGAGTCGAGATTCAACTGCCGATGACTCGAACCTGGGGCTCTTCCCAATCGGCTGAGCGCTCGGCTACATGGGTCACCTTGAGGCGCGCCGCTCGCCGTTGCCTCATCTGGGCAAGAACCGCCATGTAGAGGCCGACAAGTGAGATGAAGAACAGCCCGACGAGAAGCCAGGCCAGCGAACTCGCATACCAGGCAAGGCCGAAACTCACGGTAGTGAGGAGAATCAGACCTACAAGTGTGCGGCGACGTCGTGAGCGGATGACGCTTCGATTGCTGGAAGCAAGGTCGGCCGCGGTGTGTCTCTGGACGTCCGCCATGGTGTGAGACCACCGGTCGAATTCCTCGGTGGAGGTCATCGATCCCTCACGGCGGTCACTGAAGACAACTGGAAGCAGATAGACGCTCCAAACGGCTGCAATCACGAGCAGACCGACAATGACGCTTGTTTCCATGTCCTGTGCTTACTCCGTCCAGTACCGAGCGTAATGAGATTGCCCACCATCAATCAACGACCTTCGACCTCTGCCACTCACCCGATCTGCCTCCGGTCTTGCGGAGAAGGTGGACCGACTCGATCGTCACACCACGCTCGACGCTCTTCACCATGTCATAGATGGTGAGAGCAGCAATCGAAACGGCTGTCATTGCCTCCATCTCAACCCCGGTCTGGCCTGTCGTTGAAACGGTAGCTGTGATTCGAATGCCATGCCCAACCGGCTCCAGCGCGAGCTCCACTCCAGTCAGCGGGATCGGGTGGCAGAGCGGTATCAAGTCCGCGGTCCTTTTCGCTCCTGCGATTCCCGCGACACGCGCAACCGCTGCCGCGTCACCCTTGGGCAGGTCACCCGAGAAGAACCGTGCCGCCAGACCAGGAGACATTGAGATGTGCCCCTCGGCCACCGCGACTCTGTCGGTGATCTCCTTGCCGCTCACATCCACCATGTGCACCTCGCCGGCCTCGTTGAGATGGGTGAATTCCTGGTCAGACGTCATAACGATTTTCCCTGGTCTCGGGGCTTCGGAACAGTTCTATCAGCAGCGGCTCTCCCGCGTCGATCGTCTCCACTCCTCTCGGCACAACTGCAAAGGCATCGGCAACCGCTGCGACGGAAAGGACGTTAGAAGCTTGGCCCCCAGCCTGTGTCGCGCGCACGGCGGCACCATCACCTTCCAACCTGACCCGGAGAAACACGGTCTTTGCCGGATCGGTCACGAGTCTCTCACCGGCGGCGACTGTCACCTGCGGTCTGAGGACCGCACTCGCTCCCTGCATTGTGAGCAGGGCAGGCCTGACAAACTGCTCAAAAGAGACAACCACCGACACCGGGTTGCCGGGAAGCCCGAAGAAGGGGGTCCCGCCCAGGTGTCCAAATGCAAGAGGCTTGCCGGGCTTCATGGCAACCTGAATGAAATCGACTTCTGCCTCGTCGCGCAAGACGAGTTTGGTCACGTCGTAATCACCCATCGAGACCCCTCCGGAGGTCACTATCGCTTCGGTTTCGACGGCCGCTCGACCCAGAGCGGCACGAAGTTCGTCGGCGTCATCGCCGATCCGGCCATAATCGATCACGTCAGCACCGGCATCCTCGAGAAGACCGACCAGCATCGGACGGTTGGAATCACGGATCATTCCCGGAGCCAGGTCCTGGGTGGCCGGTGGCTGCAGTTCGTCGCCGGTTGACATCACCCCTACCCGGGGACGTCGAGACACGACCGGCTCCACCACACCCATCGTCGCCAGGACGCCAACATGCACAGGCCCCATGCGCAAACCGGGTTTGAACACGACCTGGCCGGCTCGGACATCTCCGCCGGCCTCACGTACATGGGTGCCTTCTCCGACCACGGTGTGGATCCTCACTTTGTCGCCTTCGGCAGTCGTGTCCTCGACACGCACGACCGTGTCAGCACCATCAGGCATCGGAGCGCCAGTCATGATCCTGATGGCCTGACCGTCTCCCACGGAGCTCGACGCGACCTGACCGGCGGGCACGTCACCGAGCACCGCGAGAAGCGCATCGGGCTCGCGGACATCTACGCCACGGACCGCGAAACCATCCATGGCCGAGTTGGCAAAGTGGGGCACGTCCTCCCCGGATACGACCGCTTTGGCCAAGACCCTGCCGACACTTTCGTTGAACGGAACGGTCTCGGTGTCGAGCTGTCGTACCGATCGCAATATCTCAGACCGAACTGATTCAAGTGTTCTCATCTCATCTACCCGAACAACTCAGGACCGAAGCGGTCGAGACCAAGCTCATATGAAGCCCTGAGCAGACCCTCGGGAGTTCCGACGTCCAAAAGATTCTCATTCGCCACGAAGCCGCGTAGCCGCCCCCGCTCGCCTAGCTCCTGGATGGCATCAGTAAGCTGGATCTCGCCACCCACCCCGGGTGAGGTCTTCTCGAGAATGGAGAACACCTCTGGGGTGAAGACATAACGACCGACCAGGCCAAACCGGGATGGAGCCGCCTCGGCGCCCGGCTTCTCCACTGCCCCGGCGAGGTCTAGATACCCGTCCACCACATCCGAGTCGGGAATCACCACTCCGTATCTGGAGAGGAGTTCATCACTGAGCTCACGGAGGCACATCACCGACACCGCTCCTTGCCGGCTGCCCGAGCCGAGAGACGCAAGGACGTCATGACCGGGCCGAACGATGTTGTCAGAGAGAAGGCAGAAGAAGGACCGATCGCCCACCATGTGAGCGGCCTCACTCACGGCGTGACCGAGGCCGAGAGCCTCCTCCTGAACGACCGGTCGAATTCGGATGTCCTCGAGACCGGGAAGCGCCCCGTCGAGACTGAAATGCTGAGCCACCAGATGACCCGCATCGAGGTCCACCACCACAACGGCCTCCTTGGCTCCAGCCCGCGCCGCCTCCTCTACTGCGTACTGAATCGCCGGTCTGTCGACGACTGTGAGCAGAGCCTTGGGGACCACCCGGGTTGCCGGGCGCATTCTCATACCGCGTCCAGCCGCCGGAATGACAGCGACATCGATGCTCACGTCGGAACCTTCTCCTCGCTTCCTCTGACCATCCTCCCGATGTTGGCTCTATGACGCCAAACGATGAGAGCGACTGTCAACACCATCCACATGAGACTCAATCCGCTGACCCCTTGCCAGATGGCCAGCGGGATCGCCAATGTGATCACTATGAGCGAAGAAGCCGAGGCAACTTTGGTGAACTTCGCCAGAACTGCCCAGATGACAACGGTGATCGCCGCCACCTGCCATACGGTGAAGATCACGACGCCGAAGCCTGTGGCCACACCCTTTCCTCCCTTGAACTTATGAAAGACCGGGTAGCAGTGACCGATGACTGCAGCCAGTCCCGCGGCGAACGCCCAGTGCGAGAGACCGTCTGAGGCAGCGGCGCCCACCAGACCACCGGCGACAAATCCCATAGACGCTCCGATCACGCCTTTCAATGTGTCACCGATCAGCACCATTGCCGCCGGTAGTCGACCAAGCGTCCGCAGGACATTGGAGGCGCCGGGGTTGCCGCTGCCCACTTCGTGGATGTCGACCCCGTGCATCCGGGCGACGATCACCGCAAAATCGATGCTTCCCACCACATAGGCGCCGATAAGGGCAAGGGCGATCGTCATGGGACGATCATATTGTCTCGCGTGGGAATGGAAGACCTTGGGGCCAGGTTCTACACTTGGCTGGTTCCCCCCTTCCAAGCCGGTCACACCCACCTATGCCAACATACGAATACGCCTGTAGACAATGTGGCGAGAACATCGAAATCTTTCAATCGTTCTCGGAAAAGCCGCTGAAGAAACACAACGATTGCGGTGGCGAGCTGAAAAAGGTCTTTCATGCCCGAGGCATCGTCTTCAAAGGCTCCGGCTTCTACGCCACG
>JAZFTN010000095.1:0-3678 GCA_036446715.1 Acidimicrobiia bacterium
CTTCTTGGCATGTCGAAATCGACGGTCTCTACCCATTCACGACGTGGGTTGGACCGGTTACGTAGACAGATGGGGGTGGAATTGTGAGTACTGGTCTGCTGCAACAACTGGCCGACTACGGCGCATTTCATGATGAGGAGCAGGGCTACATCGACGTTGCAGACGTGTTCGCCGCAGGAAATTCAGTCTCTCCCTCCGACACTTCGCTTTATGCGGTCCCTCGACGGAGCAACCGGTTTGGTGTTTGGGTGGCGATCGCCGCGGTCGTACTGACGGTTCTTTTGATCGGTGTCATCCCGTTCCTGGTCGGCAACGAGGAGACACCACCTGCCGACACGGTGGTGCCGACGAGCCTCGCTGAGTCCACGCCCACCACACTCACTGAGTCCACCCCCACCACCATCGGGGAACTTGTGCTGATACCGGGAACGTGGTCTCGGGTCCTTCACGACGAGGGTGTCTTCGGGGACAAGGTGCCTTTTACAGGAGGGATGAGAGACATAACTGTCGGCGGCCCGGGTCTGGTGGCGGTCGGGGAGGGAGATGATGGTGCGACGGTATGGACTTCTGTTGACGGGATCACCTGGTCCAGAGTCCCCCACGATGAAGCGGTCTTCGGCGGAGGGAACACGATGTCGAGTGTCACAAGGGGAGGTGCTGGCCTGGTGGCAGTCGGAGGCGGGGCCGGCCCCGAACATGAGAGAGATTCTGGCGATGCAGCGGTGTGGACTTCTGTTGATGGGATCACATGGTCCAGAGTCCCCCACGACGACTCGGTCTTCGGCGGGGAGCGTCAACAGCAAATGGCGAGTGTGGTTGCCGGTGGCCCGGGCCTTGTTGCAGTGGGATGGGACACCTCGGGCGGCACACCGGATGCGGCGGTGTGGACGTCCGTTGATGGGTTCACCTGGTCCCGCGTCCCCCACGACGAGGCCGTTTTCGGCGGAGAGGGTGAACAGATGATGAACAGTGTGACCGTCGGAGGTCCGGGCCTGGTAGCGGTCGGATCAGCCGGTTTCCTTGAGTTCGACAAGGGTCAACTGACGGACTACGACGACTTCACCGGCGTCGCAGCGGTGTGGACCTCTGTCGATGGTCTCACCTGGTCCCGGGTCTCCAACGACGATGCGGTTTTCGGTGGAGAAGGTAACCAGTGGATGAACGACGTGACCACAGCAGGCGCCGCGCTGGTGGCGGTCGGTGGTGATTGGTCGAGCGCCGCTCACCACGCCGCGGTCTGGACCTCCGTTGACGGGATTACCTGGTCCCGGGTCCCCAACGATGAAGCGATCTTCGGTGGAGAAGAGCATGACCAGCTCATGCTCAGCGTGACCCCCGCAGGCTCGGCCCTGGTGGTGGTCGGTCGGGCTTGGGCGCAGTCTGGCGGAGATCATTCGGAGGGCAGTGACGATTCAGCTGCGTCGGTGTGGACCTCCGACGATGGGGCCACATGGTCCTGGTTTGGATTCGACGAGGCGGTCTTCGGATCAGAAGACAACTCGTCGTTCTTGCTCAGCGACGGCCCAGTGTTTACCGAATATCGCCAGTTCATGAGCGGCGTGACCGCCACAGCCTCGGGCGTAGTCGCAGTGGGTGCTGACTGGTCGGGTCCTTCTCACGGGGCGGCGGTCTGGATGGTGGTTAGTGAAGCAGACTGATCGGAGAAGGCATGAGTAATTCGAGACTCTCCAAGTTCCTTGGGATGGGCGCAGTCTTCTTGGCTGCCGCTGTCCTAATGGCCGCGTGTGCCACCAACACGGACACTGCTGGTAGCTCAACTTCGTCACAGTCTGATCCGGTAACAACTGTGGTGGCAACTGCTACTACTCAACCTGGTCCTGTAACAACTCTGGCAGCGACCACTACTACTACTCAACCCGCTCCAACAACCACAATCGATGCCAAAACCAAGGTGACTGTCGTCGAGGGAGAACCGTATCGGCAGCCGAATGATGGTGATCCTTCAACAGTCGATATCTATCTGACCGACACATCGCCGGGCCGTCCAACTGTCGTGCTTCTTCACGGTTGGGGCTTTCCCGGGACCGTAGGCCCAGATTTGGATCTCTCACCATTAGCCGAGGAGATCGCAAGGCTTGGTTCGACCGTGTTCTATTTCGGTTGGGACACCAACGGCGGGTTTTCAGCCGACTCGGCTGCCGACCTCAGTTGCATTGGTGGGTTCGTGGGCGCACGTGCCGCCGAATACGGCTCCGACCCAGAGAGTGTCATCGTTGTCGGACACTCAATGGGTGGAGAAACCGGCAGCATGCTCGCGTTGAATTCGTTCGGTTTGACTCCCTCCCCTGACTGTGTTGAGACAGGTAAGGCTCCAACCCCGTACGCCTTCTTGGGTATTGCAGGTAATTACGGAATGCTCGCCCAGCCTTTGGACGACGACCTCAACACGTTCCGGGTACGGGCGCAACCCGTTGACCAGATTCGAGAGATAGCCGCCGGAGAATTCGTCAAGCCGGGTCTGACAGCCCTTCAGGCATACGAACTAACCGGCTACAGCACACTTCCTGTGCCGAACCCTCCAAGGATGGTTCTGCTCGTTGGCAGCGAAGACCAATACTCGGTGACTGACGCGGACATCACCGCCGCATTCGCCGAAGCCTTGAAAGCCTACGGAACCGATGTCGAGGTGGTCGAAGTAGCCGACGCGAACCACAACAACGTGATTTATCCGGACACTGATGCCGGGCAAGCAACACTCCAAGTGATCAGCGACATCCTCAACAACAGGCCCTGAATATCGGCCGACACCGGCATCAGGCGCGAGAAAACCGTCGCTGGACTGTGGAGGTTCACCGCGCACATAACGCACTTATGAGCGACTGATGTGGGTATGTCCCTGGCTGTTAGGAGCGAATACTGTGAGCGCAGATGGAGAGACGATCTCGATGGGATGTTGCGCTTGCAGTATTCGTCTGGGTCTTGGTTCTGGGGGCTTTGACGCTGCTGATCATCGATTGATACGAGTCGGCCTCCCAGTCGGAGGTTAAGAGGGGACTCGCTCCCACTAGACCCGCGGATCGCAGCACTTTGTACGCCCCCGTGATAGCTCATGGGTTCTTATCGATTGTCCTTCCAATCCAAGGAAGCATGAGGGGCCGGGATGAAAGGCCGAGTTACACACTCGTTATCCCGAAGAAAGGTGATTCTCGATGAGTAGTGCAGGTGCAGCTGGTGGCGGGGCTGTCTACAGCCTCGGCATATTCGGAGCTTTAGTGTATTTCTGGCAGCAGGCTGACTCGTTCTGGTTGTACGTAGGCTCGTTCTTTCAGGCTCTTTTCTGGCCTGCGTTCATGGTCTACGAGGTTTTCTCTGCACTCGGTACCTAAGGCGCACATAACGGCACTAGGGGCTATGTCATTGGGTACAGCGGTGGGACGTTGTCCCCCTTCTACGGTCCTCCGGGTGCCCTGTTCCCACTAGAACGCAGCATGCGTGGCGGAAGTGGGGGCGTGGGCCCCAAGATCGGGCGGCAACTGTACTAAAAGACATAGCCCCTACGGCACTTATGCGTGCCCGATTCGAACAAGGACGTGTTGAAGCGGAAAGGCCTGTGGTTGTCGGTGATTTCGCCGGCCAGGGGCGGGCGACGTCAAACGGTGGTCAAACGGAGCGGTCGAGGTACCCACGCCACGCTATGAAAGGTCTCTCAGCCCTGGC
>JAZFTN010000096.1:0-5204 GCA_036446715.1 Acidimicrobiia bacterium
ACCTCGCCTTGCAGCCGTGGCCGCTGGTGAGGATCCCGGTCCCGACACCGGGCCCGGGGGCTGAACCAAAGGCCCGCCAAACGACAAGGCCCAACTTGGCGGAGAGGGAGGGATTTGAACCCTCGAAGAAGCTATAAACCCCTTACTCGCTTAGCAGGCGAGCGCCTTCGACCGCTCGGCCACCTCTCCAAGTATTCAGTTGTGACGGTACCTGCGGAGGGGGTGGGATTCGAACCCACGAGACCCAAACGAGCCCAACGGTTTTCAAGACCGTCGCCTTAGACCACTCGGCCACCCCTCCACGGTGACAACCATATTCTCGCGGCAAGCGAAGCACTAGGTTCAGATCATGGGCAAACAAACCTGGACGGTCGAGGACGGGGGCGAGAAAGGGTTTGAACAAGCTGGGCGAATCGGGCGGTTGGGCTAGTGGTCTGTCGCAGACGCGAAGAACGTCGGTGGAAGCGAAGGAGCAAGCAACACCCCACACCTTCGGTACTCGGGCACTCGTGGTGCGCGCAGCCCGGGGGCAACTGGGGTACTTCGCCAGGTCTCCATTGTGGGAGCAATGCTCCTTGGGGTCATCGCTCTGATCGTGGCCACGGTTCTGATCACCGCCGAGGATCCCGTTGTCCGCTGGGGTTCGGCGATCGTCTTCGGGCTCTTGCTTATGGCGAACACGTTGGAAGCCGGACCGAGTCCGGTAAAATGTAGCTGTGAGCTCCACGGGCCTCCAGACCTCGTTGGATCTCCTCGAACTCGGAACCGAGCTCTTTGCGCAGCGGTATAGACGTGAACATGCTGAGGCGTCCGAGGAGGAGATTGCAGCCGCGGTTGCAGACTGGTTGAAAGATCGGTCGCAGGCGCCTCATGGCGACGCAGTGGGCCGGCGACAGTCTTGGCCCAAGACAAGTTGACAGATCTCGAAGCAGCCCTCAGGCAGCTGGTGGCCGATCTACATTTGATTGAGGCCTCATACGCCCTGGTGGGCGGGCTTGCGGTGTCGATCCGAGCCGAGCCCAGGCTCACACGCGATGCCGACGTCGCCGTCTCAGTGAAGGACGACGTACAAGCTGAGACAGTGATCCGTCAGTTGATCGAGCGGGGATATCGGCCGGGCACCACAATCGAGCACGAAACGACACGTCGTCTCGCGGCAATAAGGCTCACTCATTCCGAACGGCCCGCGACGGTCGTAGATCTCCTCTTCGCATCCAGTGGCGTCGAGCCTGAAATCGTCAACCAGGCGGAAGAGTTGGAGATTCTTCCCGGTCTGGTGGTTCCCGTGGCTACATGCGGTCACCTGATAGCTATGAAGCTACTAGCGCGTGATGACCGCAATCGCCCGGCCGACTATGACGACCTCCTGGCCCTGGCCGGCGTAGCCAACGAGCAAGACTTCTCCCAGGCCTCGGCGATTCTCAAGCTCATCATGGATCGCGGCTACAACCGCGGCAGGGATCTGGAGACCGGTCTCGAGGAGCTGCGCAGCCGGACCTGATGTCGAGGCTCTCACCAATCACTACCCATCCGGTGAGTCTGAGGTTCGCTTCATACTTGGCGGAGGGGGTGGGATTCGAACCCACGAAGAGACGTCAGCCCCTTACGGCATTTCGAGTGCCGCGCACTAGACCAGACTATGCGACCCCTCCAGCGCCGGCCGAAGCCGGCGTTGGTAAGTCATAGGTTGTAGGCCGCAGGTCAGCGGGTCGGCTTGGACCTACTTGCTACGACTCGCGGAGGGAGAGGGATTCGAACCCTCGAGGGAGCGTAAACCCCCAACGGCATTTCCAGTGCCGCGCACTAGGCCAGACTATGCGATCCCTCCGAGGTTACCCGTCTGACCGACGGGATGAGGAAGGATAATGGCCGCCAGTGACTGAGCCCATTTCAAAGCCCAACTACGAAGACCCGATGCGCGCCGCCCTCGCCGCAGCCCGTGAGGCCGGTGATGCCGGCGACGTGCCAGTCGGCGCATTGATACTCGATGCCGCCGGCAACGCCGTTGCGATCGACCGCAACCGTCGCGAAGAGCTCAACGACCCGACCGCTCATGCCGAAATGTTGGTTCTCTCCAAAAGAGCGCGGGAAATTGGCGACTGGCGTCTCACCGGGCACACGCTGGTGGTGACCCTGGAACCATGCCCGATGTGCGCCGGGGCCGCCGTCTGGGCCAGACTCGATCGGATCGTATACGGAGCACCGGACCCCAAAGCAGGTGCAGCCTGGTCGCTCTACAACATTCCCCAGGATCGACGTCTCAACCACCGCATCGAACTCCTCGAAGGCGTCCTCGCAGAGGAGTGCGGACAACTACTCGAGGACTTCTTCGGCAACAGACGGGGTTGAGGTCCTAACCATCCAGCGGTCCCACAACCCGTATACGACTGCTCCGACAATCAAAAACCCGCCGGCTGCTGAGAACGCCACCAGGTAATCGAACTCGACGATCAAGACCCCGACCACCGGGGCGCCAAGCAACAAAGCTATGTCAAAAAGCGAAGTGAACACCGTCATCGCGGATCCCCGCTCCGAGACGCGGGCACGGTTGACCACCTCGCTGGAGAGCAACGGGAACACCGCACCATGGGCGGTACCGGCAACGATCGCGGCCAGCATCAGCGAGCCTTCCGACCCGGCGAATGCCATGATGCCGAGGCCGGTCCCGTAGGCAGCAATAGATCCGACCAGCAGAGGCCGGTGAGGAATTCTGTCGTAGAACTGACCCCCCGCGATCCGGGTCAGCGCCGCAGCAATCCCGTATGCCGCGAAAAAAGCGCCGGCAGTCCCGATCTGACGCTCGTCGACATAGGTCCGGGTGAAAGTGAAGAGAGACTCGATCCCAACCGCAAAAAGCAGTGCCACAAACCAGAGGGGGAGCATGTTCTTCTGAACAAGTGCCGCCCAAAAGCTACGACGGGGCTGACGACCTCGCACCGGAAGGGTCGGAAGGGTCCTGACGATCAACCACGACACAAGCCCGATCGCGCCTGCCAACACGAACAGCCCGTCGAAGCCAAAACTGGCAATGACAAGGTCTCCCGCATAACCACCGACGGCGATCGGGATCAGACCCGACAAGCCGAAAATGGCAAGCCCCTGAGTGCGACGTGCCACCGGGATCGAGTCGGCGCCGTAGGTGAGCATCGCGGTGAACAGAGTTATCTGGACCGTCCTCCACGCGAGAAACAGGACCCACAGATACGGGCCCCAGACATCTGCCGTGAGCAGACTGAAGATCACGGCGGCGTTGACAAGGCCTCCAACGAGAAGGATCGTCCTCCGATGAGTCAGGTCGAGGAGCCGGCCCATGGCCGGGCGGAAAAGCAGTGAGACGGCAGCCGAAGCGGCGTACAGGATTCCGATCAGGGCCTCGGTGGCCCCAAGATCGGATAGATGTCCGGGGAAATGGATCATCAGGGCGAACGGGAGTTCCTGGAGGAGGGCGGCTGTGAGGAGCCTGGGGAAATTCGGGCCAAAGCGTTTCAACGACATCGAACCGGTCAAGGTAACACTGACTGAACCGCATCCTCATCTCGCCCTTCTTACCAGCCTTATGTAGCCTTCTGAGTGATCGTGTAGGTGGGGCGCTAGGGGTGCCCTGAACCCGAAACCCTCTTCATGCGGGACCGAATCCCCCGTCCGAGGGGCGCGGCACACCGGGGCTTACAGCCCGGATGCCGGACACGTGGTGTTGACGGCCGGGTCCTGCGCGGCGGAGCACCATGAATCGGGTCAGGTCCGGAAGGAAGCAGCCCTAAGTGGATCGTTCCGGGTGCCGCAGGGTCACCTGGTTTGAGCCGGCGGCCGGTGTCAACGGTGTTCACCGTGTCTCAACGACGGGGTCACGATCACTTTGGTTTGCGCAACCTCGCGCCATAGACGAATCCGAACAGGCCGGAACGCCAGTGCATTTCGTAGTCGAGTCGACGCCCGGTAAACAGCTCCTTCGGCGGCGGCAGCGAGTCAAGACTTCGGTGCAGATACCAATACTCCTTGGGTGCTCCGGCAAAAACAAGCCCCACCGCCGGCAGCACGACAGCGGTCCCGACGCGGTGAAGGACCCGCAGGATGGGGTTGGCCGGGCGGGTCAGACCGATCACCACTGCCGCTGCTCCCGGCTTCAGGACCCGATAGATCTCGTCGAGAGTGACGCCGATCGATGTCAGATTGCGAAAAACATAGGCGCTGAACACAGCATCGAAGCTGGCATCCCGAAACGGCAGCGCCTCCCCGACGGCACCGGCTTTCGCCACCACAGGGCTCAGAGCCAGCATCTCGATGACCGGGTCGATTCCGATGACCGTGCGACCCTCAAAATCGGTATCACCGGTGCCACAGCCAAGGTCGAGCACCGATCCCTGGCCGAGTTGACGAACACCGAAAGCCCTCCACTTCCTCTCCTGGCCAAACGAAAGGATCCGGTTTACTCGGTCGTACTGTGCGGCGATCTTGGCAAAGATCGGGTCGGAGACCTCGCTCACGGTTCGATGCTGTCGAACCCGGTGTAAGGACGGAGCGCCTCTGGGATCACCACCGAGCCATTGGACTGCTGGTGATTCTCCAGAATCGCGAGGATCGTTCGACCTACTGCACACGCGGTGCCGTTCAGCGTGTGGATAATCGGGTTTCCCTTCTCACCCCTTGCTCGAATCTTGAGTCGCCTCGCCTGAAAATCCGTTGTGTTCGAGCACGACGTGATCTCTCGATAGTTCTGCTCTCCCGGAAACCAGGCCTCGATGTCGTACTTCTTCGCCGCCGACGCCCCCAGGTCACCGGCAGCGACGTTGACAACGCGATACGGAACGTCGAGTTGGCGCACCAGCGACTCCTCGACTTCGAGCAACCGGTCATGTTCCTCAGCTGACTCTTCAGACTCGATGAAGACAAACATCTCCACCTTGTCGAACTGATGAACCCGAAAGATCCCGGCTGTGTCCTTCCCATATGTTCCCGCCTCTCTGCGGAAACAGGTGGAGAACCCTGCGTATCGGATCGGAAGGTCGTCCCCGTCGAGGATCTCGTCACCGTGATACGCCGCCATCGACACCTCCGAGGTGCCCACCAGGAAAAGTTCGTCTTTGGGAATCTCGTAGACCTGCTCGCGGGCCTCAGGGAAGAATCCGGTGCCTTCAAGGGCGTGCTCACGAACGAGGACGGGAGGGATCATCGGGGTGAACCCGGCCTCGGAGAGATTGTCCATG
>JAZFTN010000097.1:0-7699 GCA_036446715.1 Acidimicrobiia bacterium
CCCATCGCAGGGCTTTGAGTGCCCATGCCACGGGTCGAAATACAACTCGGTAGGCGAGTGGTTCGCCGGTCCGGCGCCGCGAAACCTCGATCGCTTCGTCGTTGAGGTCCAGAACGGCCGATTCATCATCAAGACCGGGAGCATCGTCCTGACGCCGCGTGCCCCTTCACTCACCGTCAAATACCCCCAGGGTCCGAGCTGTATTGGTGCAGTCATCGCTGAAGAGGCCTGAGGGAGCACTAGGTGACAGCGAACATCATCACTGTTCTGGCGGTCGTCGCCGGCGTCGCCTGGCTGGGACTGATGGTGGTCTCGGCTCTGCGTAATCGTGGAGGGGAGGAAATCGCCGCCAACCTGCAACCTGGAATCGACGACCAGCAATTGGAGACCAGACGTCTCGAGAAGAGCCAAAAGGTGGCCATTGTGGGTTCTGCGTTCCTCGCGATATCACTTCCTCTCTACTTTCTCGGCGAGGCCAACCGCCAGGAGGGCTTCGTTGAGGAATTCGCTCACGAATCCGTCGAGCGCGGTGAGCATCTGGTCGAGGAGTTCGCTTGCTTCAGTTGTCACGGACCTCTTGGTGTCGGTGGCTCGGCTCCGTTCGTCGAAAAACGATCCGGTATCACTGTCTCGTGGGAAGCGCCGCCCCTCGACGATGTCCTTTACCGGTACGACACGGAAGAGCTCAATTTTTGGATCACCTTTGGCCGCGGGAACACACCGATGCCTCCCTGGGGTCTTGCTGGTGGTGGGCCGATGAACGAACAGCAGGTAATCGACATTGTCAACTACCTGGGCACGATTCAGATCTCACAACAGGAAGCGGTCGACAAGACTCCGGGGGCTCTCGTGACTCAGGTCGCCCGTCTCCAGAATGCCGACCAGACCTTGGAAACAGCAATCCTCACCCAGCGTCAGACTCTCGCCGAGATAGAGCAGGCGCCGGCGGACTCAGTCTTCATCACTCAACTCTCCGAGCAAGCGCGAGAGATTCTCGACAATGCCGGCGTGGGCATCGACACGGACGATGACGGGTTGTCCGATTTTGCCGAGGTGGATCTTTCAGCCATCTCTTCCGAAGCCGTCGACTACTTCAGGGTGGTCGATCCAATAGCGCTCGACCCGGCCACTCCGGATGCGGAGAAGGCCGATGAGGCTGTGGCTCAGTTGGAGGCCGCCATACCCGATGATCCGATTCTGGAGGTGCATCTGGCTGCGATCGAGGGCATCCTCGAGACCGCTGGTGAGGGGGAAGACACCGATGGCGATGGAATCTCCGATTTGGCAGAAGCTGCGATCACCGGTCAGATGGCAGAGGCCGCCAACAAGACAATCCCTGCCGGAATCGTGGAGATCGAGCTCGACCCGACCAACCCAGAATCGGTCGGCGGCCGGCCGGACGCAAGAACTGCCAGCTCGATGGTGGGTGCCCAGGAGTCGGTTGCCACCACAACGACCGTGATCGCCGAGAACCAGGACAAACTCAGGACCACAGAAGAAGGAGGCCTCGAGTTTCTGCTCTCTGCGCAAGTTGCGAAGCAATGGGAGATCCAGATACCGGGAGTCGCCGCATCTATGGGGGCTGGCGAAGAGGATGCCGCAAGGGCGGTCGGCCTGTTCAACGCCAACTGCGCACGATGTCATACCTCGGGAACCAGCGCGGGCGTTCCATACACGCTGGAAGCAGGCTCGGGTGGTTTCGGGCCGGCGCTGTGGGACGGCCGAGCCATTGTGCAGTTCGGCCATGCTCCCGATGACCCAGATGAGCCGGATCTTCTGATCGAGTTTCTGATAAAGGGGTCGGAGCCACAGAAACCCTACGGTCTGAACGGTTTTGGATCGGGACGGATGCCCTCGTTTGGCGCAACTCTCTCGATCGACGACCTCGATTTGTTGGCCCGCTATCTGCGTGGCGGGAACATGGACGGAAAGGAGTAGGAGATGTTCTTTCGTGAGCTCTTCAGATCGCTTTTCTCAGCCAATCTCTTTGTCACAGGGGTCATTCTGACGATTGCCGCCTTTGTCCTTTTCTACGGCTCGATCTATCTGTTCAACTACACCAACTTGGGCAAGAAGCTCGGATTCCTCGTTACCGGGGCTGCCCTGTTCGGCTGGTTGAGCATCACCTCCCTGCTGTTTGTCATATACGCTCCGAGAGGGCCAAAGCCGGACAACATCGAAGGGTTGAATGCCATTGAGATCAGGGTGATTCCGATCACCTATCTGGCCGTCACGCTGGTCCTCTTCTTCGTCTTTCTGGTTGCGCTCCACCAGTACGAAGAAGCCCGCGAGGGCGACCCCGATCAGCCGTAGTAACTGAGGATCTGCAGCTCGGTCGACAGGTCGACCTGACGCACCGCCACACCTTCTGGAACATTCACCCGGACGGGTGCGAAATTGAGGATCGACCGAACACCCTCCTTGACCAGGAGATCGGTGACGCTCTGCGCCGCGCTGGCCGGGACGGCCAGGATTGCCATGTCGAAGCACCCGACCTTGCAGTCCACTGGCATGTCCTCCATCTGCTGGATTGGCAGGTCTCCAATGCTTTGCCCGATTCTGCCCGGGTCTATGTCATAGATTGCTGTGACGTCGAATCCGCGCCTGGCAAGCCCGTCGTAACGAGCCAGGGCAGTGCCCAAGTTGCCGGCCCCGACGATCGCGACCATGCGTCTGTTCTCGATGCCGAGCTCTCTCCTGATGCGATCCCCAAGGGCGGGGACCGAATATCCCACTCCTCTTGTGCCCTGAAACCCGAGATCGGAGAGGTCCCTTCGCACATTGGCTGCATGGACTCCCGCCGACGCAGCCAGGTCGTCGGAGCTCACCGTCTCCTGAGTGCCTTCCAGCTCGTCCAGAAGACTCAAGTAACGAGGAAGTCTGGAGACTGTGGCGTGGGAGATCTCGCTCATTGATGTGACGATACCTCCGGCTTTCGGCCTATTGGTTACCTCGATCTACGCTCCTGGCACGTATGCCCTCCCCTTCCGTTCTCATCGTCGGTGGTGGCCCGGCCGGCGCCTCGGCGGCCTTCTGGTTGGCCCGCGCAGGTCACGAGGTGATACTGGTCGAGAAGAAGGAGTACCCCCGCGAGAAGACCTGTGGCGACGCACTGACACCTCGTGCGATTCTGCAGCTTCAGAATATGGGATTCGACTTCGACCGCTCTGAGTTCCACAAGATCGTCGGGCTTCGCTCATACGCAGGTGACGAACTCATGATCGAGATGCCGTGGCCGGATCACAGCAAGTTTCCCAACTGGGGTGGGATGATGCGCCGGCGAGATCTCGACCTTCAGGTAGCGCAACTCGCCGAGAACCAAGGTGTGGTGATCCGGGAGAACACGACCGCAACACCTGTAATCGAGGACGGCACTCTGATTTCGGTCGCCCTGGCGAACCGTGGTGGCGAAGAACTCCTGACACCTGAGGTGACGATCATCGCCGACGGGTCGATGAATCGCTTCGGGCGCGAGTTGGGCACGGGGAGACGGAAAGATTATCCGATGGGGTTGGCCGCCCGGGGTTACTACTCGTCGCCAAGGTCGGACGATCCGTTCCTGGAGAGTCAGCTGGATCTTCGTGATTCGACCGGAGCGACGATGCCCGGATATGGATGGGTGTTTCCCCTTGGAGACGGAACGGTGAACGTCGGCGTGGGGCTCTTGTCCACTTTCAAGCGGTGGAAGCACGTCAATACCACCCACATGATGAACGACTATGTGGCGACCGCGCCCGGGTATTGGGGGCTGACGGAGGAGTCTCGTCTCAGCAAACCGCAGGGTGGAAAACTGACGATGTCTTTCTCGAAGGGCCCTCTGGTGGGCTCCAACTGGATAACGATCGGTGACGCGGCCGGTGCTATCAACCCCTGGAACGGTGAGGGGATCTCCTACGCCTATGAGACCGGTCGTATTGCCGCCGAGTACGTCGGACAGGTCGTCGGCTCTGAGGAGAAGGGAGCCCTGCGGCGGTATCCACAACGGCTCGAGGACGAGTACGGGCTCTATTACAAGATGGCCCGGATCTTTGTGAAACTCATCGGGCACCCGTCGGTGATGCGGACGCTGGCGCACACCGGTCTCCAGAATCGCCCTCTCATGGAGTGGACTCTGAAAGTCATGGCCAATCTCCTCGATGAGGACGAGAAGGCGATAGGCGAAAGGGCCTACGACTCTCTGGCCGTGATCGTCAGAGCCCTCCCCACGACCTGAACGGCGTCCTCTGATCTCTATGATCCCGTCGATGAGTCGACCCGCCCTTCTCGCCTTCGATGTCAACGAGACCCTGCTGAGCCTCGTCCCCATCAAGGCCAAGTTCGAAGAGGCCTTCGGAATCGGTGCTCCCGTGGGTGAGTGGTTTTCCCGCATGCTGCACGGCTCGCTGGTCGCCAATCATGTGGGGGACTATCGGTCGTTCGCCGAGATCGGCACAGAGTCGCTCCTCACAGTGGCAAAAAAGAGAGGCCTGGCGATGCGCGGGGAAGACGCCGAAGCGATCGTGTCGACAATGAGGAGCCTGCCGCCCCATCCCGATGTCTACAACGCCCTGGAGCGTCTGTTTGACGCCGGTTTCGTGATGGTTGCCCTCACCAATGGCTCGACCGCGGCGGCGAACGATCAGATCGAGAACGCCGGCCTGCATCCCTTCATTCGACGGGTCATCTCGGTGGAGGAGGTGGGTCGATTCAAGCCGGCCCCCGAGCCGTACCTGCACGCAGCCAAGGTGATGGGTGTGGAGATTGCCGACATGATGCTGATTGCCGCCCACGATTGGGACTGTGCGGGAGCGATAGCTGTCGGCGCGCAGTCCGCGTTCGTCAAGCGGGACGGGGTGGTGTGGAGTCTTCCCGGTGAGCCACCGGAGTTGGTGGTTGATGACATCGCCGGTCTGGCCGATGCACTCATCGGTTGAGCCAGATGCCGTTTGCCGAACACCAGCACCAAGACACCGGCTCTCCCAATCAGCCCTGTCCACACGCACGGAAGTATCTGCCGGGCCTCACTCACGCCTAAATCCTCACCACGAGAACCACCTCATCAGCCAGGCCGTTATAGAAACGTAACGAAGAAGCGCGCCTCGTAGGGCGTGGGGAGGATGATCCCCTGACAAATGGACCCGTCTGTCTGCCTTACGTCTCCGAGTTGGCGGCCAGGCTCTCGGCCAACCCCTCGGCGATCGCCGTTTCGAACTCCACAGCCTGCCGCGCCTGGGTATCGGTATGAACGGCGACGAGCTCACAGGTCGCGGCGAGATCGCCGCTGATGTCGTCGACCATGCGGTGCTCGAACCGGACCTTACGGGGTGCGGCTTCCAACAGCCGCGTGGTCACGTGGATGACATCTCCGGCTTGCAGTTCCTTGTGGTAACGAAGGTTTTGCTCGACCGCAGCCATGCCGCGCCCGCTCTCCCTGAGATATGCCGGCGTCAACCCGTTCTCGGCGAAGAACACCCAGGTCGCTTCATCAAATCTTCCCACGTACCACATGACGTTCATGTGGCCCATATGGTCGCAGTGCCACGGATAGACCACTCCGCGATAGGTCACGGTCGGCCCGGCCCCGGCTGTCTCTTCAATCATCCAATCCCTCCAGACAGATCATCGACATGGTCGCGGTGGCGACGTGCGTCTCACCACCGTCTTCGAGCCCGAATACATCGGCCCGACACACAGTCAGCGTTCGTCCCGGTTTGATGACGCGGCCACGCGCCACAAGCTGCCCACCCTGGGCCGGATTGAGAAGATTGACCTTCAACTCGGTCGTGAGCACGCCGGTACCGCTGGGATAAAGTGAAAGAGCCGCGTATCCGGCGGCGGTGTCGGCAATGGTGGCGGTGGTCCCGGCATGGAAATAGCCGTGCTGCTGGGTAAGTTCCGGCCGGAACGGCAATGCCAGATCCACCTCTCCTGGGGCGAGATGGGCGATCTCGACACCGAGATGTTTCAGGAACGCCTGCCGGGCGAAACTCGCTCGTACCCGCGCCTCCCAGTGCGGATCGCGTGGTTCAAATCCGGTCATGTGACACCTTCCCAGCAAGGTAGCGGTTCGAAGCCCGGTCTCGCTGCCAAGAGGAAACTTCAGCGACAGCTTGGGGTGTTTCACTTGAGGGGGATGCAGCGTTCAGGTGGGATCTGGGACTACAGCTCTGCGAGGGTCTCCAGGACCCGATCGACCTCTTGACTGGTGTTGTAGTGGGCAAAACCGATGCGGACGAGGCCTCCCACGTCGAGAACACCCAATCTGGCCATCGCGTTCACCGCGTAGTAGTGACCTGACCACACATAAAGGCCCTTGGCCAGCAGTCGCCGGGCAGCTTCGTCCGGGTGGTAGCCGTCGACGCCGATCGCGAAAGTGGAGACCCGGCGATCACCGGCTTCCGGCACGCCATAGAGCCGCACCTTGTCCAGTCCTTCTATCCCGGTCAGGAATTGCCGTGAAAGACCTGTTTCGTATGCCGAGATGTTCTCGTAGGCCGCCACAAGGGAGGCTCGACGGGTGTCTCCGACTCCACCAAGGGCGGCGATGTAGTCAACGGCTGCCGTCACGGCGGCGATCGACTCGAAGCTCTGCGTCCCGGTCTCCCACTTTCCCGGCGGATCCGACGGTGCCGGCCGGACCCGGTAGGCGTCGAGAGCAGCCAGATGATCGATCCGCCCGAACAGAACCCCGACATGTGGGCCGAAGAACTTGTAGGCCGAAACGGCGAGGAAGTCGCAGCCGAGCTTCCCGACGTCGATTGACCTGTGCGGGCCTGCGTGTACGGCGTCGACGAACACCACGGCCCCTGCTTCGTGGGCGGCGACGCTGATCGGGGGAATATCGACCAGAGTCCCCAACGAGTTGGAGGCAAGACAGACGGCGACCAGTCGAACCCTGCCGTCGATCAGATCGATCAACGAGCCGGGGTCGAGCACCCCGGTGGTCGAATCGAACTCGGCCACGCGAACTTCGACTCCATGCTCGGCGGCGGCTCGGACCCACGGTGTGTAGTTGGCATCGTGATCGAGGCTGGTCACGACGATGGCATCGCCAGCGCTCCAGGTGTTGGCCAGGGCCCGGCTCAAGGCGAAGGTCAGGCTGGTCATGTTCTGACCGAAAACGATCTCCCCAGGGGACGCATTCAGGAAGTCGGCCATCGCCTGGCGACCTGATGCGGTGATCTCGTCTGCGGCAATTGAGGCGCCGTACCCGCCACCAAGGTTGCTCACGCCGGCTTCGAGAACCGACGCCATCGCCTCGATGGCGATCCTCGGCATCTGAGTTCCACCGGGCCCGTCGAGATAGGCCACCTCCCGTCCGTCTTCTCGCCGGCTGAGAGCAGGAAAATGCCGGCGGATCTCCTCAATTGGGGGCATCCGTGAGGGTTTGGTCATCACGTAACTCTAAATCCGCGGGCGGAAAGCCAGTTTTGCGAATTACTTCACGAGCTGGGCCCGTTCTAAGCTCCGAATCGTGACCTTGGCGGACTATCTCCCCATCGGCCTCATGTTCTTCTTGGCCGGCCTATTCGTACTTGCGTCGCTTGTCATGTCGAAGATGGTCAGCCCGGATCGCCCCACTCCGGAAAAACTCGATCCCTACGAGTGCGGCATTGTCCCTGAGGTCGAGTCGACCCAGCGTTTCCCGGTGAAGTTCTATCTGGTTGCGATGTTGTTTGTCATTTTCGACGTGGAGATCATTTTTCTCTTCGCATGGGCA
>JAZFTN010000098.1:0-7313 GCA_036446715.1 Acidimicrobiia bacterium
CTGGGTGTCGTCGGCGTCGTCGGTGTAGAGGAGGACGCGGTCTGCGAGAACTTCGGAGCGGGCGGCGAGGCCGTCCATCCTGATGACTGCGTCGTCCTTGTGCTCGTCATCGAATCTGAGTTCGAGGACTTCCCGCGGCGCATACTGCTCTATGAGCTCGCGGGGTGAACCTTCGGCAACGATCTTGCCCTGGTCCATCACCACGAGCCGGTCGCAGAGTTGCTCGGCCTCGTCCATGTAGTGAGTCGTGATGATCAGGGTCGCCCCATCACGCTTGAGTCGATAGAGCCTGTCCCAGAGGAGGTGGCGGGCCTGGGGATCCAGTCCGGTGGTTGGCTCGTCGAGGATGATCAGGTCAGGGTCGTTGATCAGGGCACGGGCGATGGTGAGACGCCGCTTCATTCCCCCGGAAAGAGGTTCGACTTCGGAGTCCTTGCGCTCGGTGAGCTGGGCGAAATCGAGGAGTTCCTCGATTCGCGGCATAATGTCGGCCTTCTTCATGTCGTGATATCGGCCGTAGATGTAGAGGTTCTCGGAGACGGTCAGCTCGAGATCGAGATTGTCTTCCTGGGGGACCACGCCGATGCGTTGACGGATGGATCGACCTTGCGTGGTCGGGTCGAGGCCGAACACGGTCATCTTGCCCTCGGTTATGGGGCTGACGGTTGTGATCATCTTCATCGTCGAGGTCTTCCCGGCGCCATTCGGGCCGAGGAAGCCGAAAGCCTCACCCTTGCGGATGTCGAAGTCGATGGCGTCGACGGCAGTGAAGTCTTTGAATCTCTTGGTGAGGCCGCGCGCCTCTACGAGGGTTTCAGTCATGAATCAATTGACAGTAGTTTGGGCCGATTCTGCCCACTAATACAGGTCGTACTTGATCACCGACTTGGCCGATTTTCGGCCACCCATCCTGGCTGGTTTGGCGTCGGCCGTCGGATAGCCGAGGGCAATCGCGTATCTGACGATAGTTTCGCTCGGTGCGCCCATGTACTCTCGGGCGTCGCCGTCGCGATGAAGAGTGATTGGACACGATGCGACGCCGATCGCCTTGGAGGCCAGCATCATGTTCTGGGCGGCCCTACCCATATCAAACATGTGTCCTCCCTCTTCCTGGACGAGAACCACCGTCGCTGCCGAGTCTCGGACCGGCTGGGTGAAGTCCCCGTGTTCGGCAAGACCCCGAAGACGGTCGGGATCGGTGACGGCGACGAAAGACCAGCCCTGTCGGTTCTTCGAGCTGCCGGTCATCCGGCCGGCTTGAAGAATCGCCTCGAGATCCTCAGTCGAAAGTGGATCAGGTTCGTAGTCGCGGATCACCCGCAGGTTGAGAATGAAGTCGTAGGTATCGGACATGGTTCGAGCTTAGAGCTCACGGTTCACCTGGACGATCGGATAAGTTATGGCCGACCGAGAACCCGAGGAGCCAGTCTGTCATGCCCACCCCACACATCTCTGCGGAGAAGGGTGATCTTGCACCCTCGATTCTGCTGCCCGGTGACCCGCTCCGTGCAAAGCACATCGCCGAGAACTTCCTCGAGGACGTCAAGCAAGTAAACGCGGTCCGCAACATGTTCGGCTACACGGGGACCTACTCGGGTATTCCGATGTCGGTGATGGGCACCGGCATGGGCATTCCCTCGGCGTCGATCTATGCCACCGAGCTCATTACCGAGTACGCCGTGGAGCGATTGATCAGGGTTGGGTCCTGTGGCGGAATACTGCCTTCTGTAAAGATCCGCGACGTGGTTCTCGCGATTGGGGCGTGCACCGACTCCGGGGTCAACCGGGCTCGCTACGGCGGCGATGATTTCGCTGCCACAGCCGACTTCTGGCTGCTTCAGGCTGCGGTTACCGCGGCGGCGGCGAAGGGAGTCGAGGTGAAGGTCGGAAACGTCCACTCGACGGACCTCTTTTACAACCCCGACGCTGAGGCCTTCGATCGCATGGAGGCAATGGGTGTTCTGGCTGTGGAAATGGAGGCAGCGGGTCTCTATGGCGTTGCTGCCGAGAAAGGCGGTCGGGCGTTGACGATTGCAACAGTCTCCGATCACATCCGGACCGGCGAGGCCACCAGTGCCAAAGAGCGGCAGCAGACGTTTGACGAAATGGTGGAGATCGCCCTGGAGACGGTGAAACTCGACATCGAGCGCTAGTCGACAAGTCAAGTTCGGGTCGCGATCCCAATTCCAACGTCGGCGCTGAGCTGGTGGCGAGCAGTCGCCAGAGGTGTCTTACTCTGTTCCGCTCATGTCAGCGGGTCGCTCCATAGTCAAACAGGGCATTGCCGACGCCGTGCCGCTCTTTGTGCCTGCAATCCCATTTGCCTTCGTCATCGGCGTGGTGATCGTCGACTCGGGAATCAACCCCGTCGTCGGCTGGTCCAGCTCCTGGATCATCTTTGGTGGCGCAGCCCAACTCACACTCATCTCGCTGCTCGGCTCAGGCGCGGCCGTCGCCGCAGCGATCACCGCCGGTCTCGTGGTCAACGCCAGGCATCTGATGTACTCGGCCGCGATGGCCCCGGTGTTCCAACACCAGCCTCGCTGGATGAGATGGGTCGGCCCTTATCTCCTCATCGACCAGCAGTTCGCTCTGGCGGTGCTTCGCGCCGACGACGATCCGAAGTCGTTTCGGACCTACTACCTATCTTCCGGTCTTGTCTTCTGGAGCATGTGGCAGATCACCACGGTGGTGGGCATCGTGCTCGGGCCCATAGTTCCGGTGTCCTGGAGTCTCGAGTTCGCCGTTTCGATTCTGTTCCTTGGACTGATCGTCATGGGCATCGACAAGTACCCGAAGCTGGTTGCCGCGCTGGTGGGAGCCGGGGTCACCTACCTATCAGCAGGTTTGCCCAATCGTGCCGGTCTTCTGGTGGGGGCCTTTGTTGGGATCCTGGTCGGCACCATTGCTGAAAGGCTCCGAGAATGACCGAATTCCTCGCCATCATCGCGGTCGGCATCGGAACCTATCTGAGCCGGGGGGTATTCATCCTTGCTCTCGCCAGCAAGAAGATTTCCGACCCTGTGCTGGTTGCGCTTCAATTCGTGGCGCCGGCGGTGCTGAGTGCGTTGATAGTGGCGCTTCTGATCGACAGTGACGGAAACGTCGCCATCGGAGTTGCCGAGGTATCAGCTTTTATCGTGGGCGGTGCTGTGGCATACAAGACCCGCAATCACATCCTCACTCTGATCGCAGGTATGGGTGTGTTCTGGCTGGTTCGGGCCCTGATATGAGAGAAGGGGCCCGAAGGCCCCTTCTCTACTCTGTCCGCTCTTGGCATCTCAGCCGAATAGGTCTGCGATGACTCCGGTCTGGTTGGCGATGATCAACACCGTGAGAATCCATATCATCACGTGGATCTCCTTGAGCTTTCCACTTACTGCGTGAAGGAACGTGTGGGCAACAATCGCCAGGCTGATGCCAAACGTGATCGAGAAGGTGAAGGGCATTCCGACAATCGCCGAGAATGCCGGTATCGATTTCCGATAATCCGCCCAGTCGGCGGCGAACGCCGCACGGGGTGCCTGGACGTGTCCTTCCTCATCCACATTCCTGCTTTCTCGGTCAGTCCGATGAGGGTTCCCGCCGTGTCGAAGAAGTCGACAAAGCGGGGAGTGTGGTTGCCTGGACGAATCTCAGTTTCCAGGATTCGTCAACGTTGACCCATATCGATGACCGCCGTGCCCGCTGACGTGAGCCATCGTTGGTGACGGTGTTCTCGTATGTCACCAGGGCGACGGTCGGAGCGAGGAGCTCGACCTCGAAGTTGTCGAAGGGAAACTCCACTGTGACGTCGCTGTCTTCGGAATCGATGAGGTGGTCACGGTCGTAAACGTGCCCAAACCGGCAGAAGTCGGTGAAGTCCTTATCGAGAATCCCGTCGAGCAACCCGCTGTCCGACCGGGTCTCTTCCCGCCATAGACCCTCTTCGAGAGTCCTGAAGAACTCAACGTCGGCAGTCATGGGACTGAGTATCGCACGGCCTCAACCACTGCATCGAGGGGAAGGGGCTGATAGATATGTGGGAACAGCGCGTTCGCCTCATACAAGTCCTCGTACACGAGCATCGAGCCCACCCGCACCGCGGCAATGGTAAGCAGTGTCAGGTCGTCTCGTCCCGCATAGAAGGCGCTCGCGACACCGTCGAGTTGAGCCGGTGTGGAGCAATGGATGAAGCCGTCTTCGGCAAATGAGGCCGGTGTGTAGGTGTCGGAGCAAGCCTCCCAGTCCTTCTTCTCTGCAATATGGAGCACGTGAGTCGGCTGCTGCACCGCGCCGACCCTGTAGAACATCGCTTCCGACGGCAAGTTGGCTTCGGTGATGAAGGCACCGACTGAGATATGCCCAGCCTGTTCGAAGCTCCGAAGCGAAGCTCGGAGTGTGGCTGTTCCAATGCCCTTGCCCTTGTACTCGACCCCAGTCATCACGTAGCTGACGAAGGGGTGCCCTTTCCACGCGGTCACCAGACATGCTGAGACGATGTGGTTGGAGATCATCGCCACGCGGGAATTGACCAGGTCCGGGTCGTTGGTGAAGAAGCCTTCGATCTCCTCACGAGCCTCGACGATCGTCTCGCCGTCGTAATCGATGGTGTTCCGATAAGCGTCAAGCATGAGAAGGGCGAGCTCACCAGCATCTTCGCGGCTTGGGGCGCGGAATTGAACGATCCCATGGGGGTCTACGTCGACCCAGTCGTTGAGATCGATGGTGTATTGATATCGGTTCGGTTCAGGCATCGTGCTCCTGCTCCGCCGGGGTTCCCGAGTTCCATCCAATCGCCGTGAATACAGCTGAACTTACGGTTCGCCTCGTTGCTAGACGCCGTGAGTCAACTGGCGCTCGTACTCGTCGACGTCGAATGTTCCGATGGACTGCTGGACGAGATCATCGGCACTGAACGTCCAGGCTTCCCATCCACTGAATCGAACTGCGTGACCGGTGCCCCCCGGCGCGGTGTTGGTCCCCTCGTAGGTCCATGAGTAGATCGCCTTGTAGCCGGCTCCCCGAATGTGATCCATGATGACAACGGTGTCGGGGAAGGCGTCGAAAAAGCCCTGGAAGACCTCGGCGAGGGCAGCTCGACCGACAGCGGGATCACCCTCGTTGACGGTGATCGAACCATCCTCCGCGAAGAAGGATGCAACCGCATCGGCGTCGTGGCTGCACCACGCCGCGGTGTATCGAGTGGCGAAGTCGTGGAGCGCGGGTCGGTTCATGTTGCCGAGATTAGGGCAGAGAGCCTGTTCAAGCCCTCTGCCCATTCATCTCGTTTCAGTCAGCTGCAGCCGGTGGTGTCTCCGCAGGTGAGACAGACGTAGCAACTTCCGTTGCGGATGGTCATGTGACCGCAGTTGGAGCACACCGGGGCATCACCCATGTTTCCCGAAAGCACCATGTCGGATGTTGCCGCGTCGTCGCCAGCGGCCATCGCGGCAGCTACTGCTGCGACAACCTTCTCCACTGCCGGATCCGGCACGGTTCCGTTGGGAGAGTCGACAAACTCGGCCGCCCGTCGCAGCACATCGACATCACCTTCCGCAACAGCGTCGCTCAGATCAAGTTGAAATCCCGCTTCGACCGCTAGACCCTTCGGCGGTGAGGCCAGGTCACCTTCACGATCCGGTGGCACCTGGGCGAGTTCGTCCCGCTTCAAGTACTCAACGCCAAGCGCCCGGAACACGTAGTCGATGATCGAGTTGGCCATCTTGATGTTCTCGTGACCCTCGACCATTCCCCTGGGCTCGAAGGTCTGGAATGTGAAAGAGTCGACGAACTCCTCCAATGGCACTCCGTATTGGAGACCTTTGGACACTGCAATGGCAAAGCAACTGAGGATGCCCTTGAGCGTCGCTCCCTCCTTGGCCAGGTCGATGAAGATCTCACCCAGGGTTCCGTCGCCGTACTCGCCGGTACGCAGGTAGACCTTGTGACCACCAACGCGGGCCTCCTGGAGATACCCGGCACGTCGAGCGGGAAGCAAGAACCGTGGCGGTTGCATTCCCTGGGCGTATGCCTGGCTCGGCGAGGTTCCGGCCGGGAGATTGCCCCAGTGGATCGCCTTTTCCTGCTCGACGGCAGCAGTGATCCCGGCGGCTTCCTCTTCGTTCTCCTCACCTTCGTCGGCTGTGGAGTTGAGGGGCTGAACCGCCTTCGACCCGTCCCGGTAGAGGGCCATGGCTTTGAGACCCCACTCCCACGAAAGGTGGTATGCCTCCTCGATGGTCTCGGTATCTACCTCATTGGGCATATTGATGGTTTTCGAAATTGCTCCCGAAATGAACGGCTGAGCCGCCGCCATCATCTTGATATGGCCGTTGTGGTGAATGAACCGTCTGCCGTACTTCCCGTTCTTGTTGGCAGTGTCGAAGACGCCGAGGTGCTCGTTTTTGATATGGGGAGCGCTTTCGATGGTCTGTCGACCACAGATGTGGTCGTTGGCTTCTGTGATCTGCTCTTTGGTGAACCCGAGTGCCTTGAGCAGATCGAAGTTCCAGGAGGTGTACTCGTCGACACCGAACCCGAGTCGCTGCAATGTCGCCTCGCCAAACGTGAAGACGTTGAAGGCGTGCTTCAGGTCGAAAACTCCTGGGAGGGTTGCCTCGAGCTTTGCCAGGTCGTCGCTGTCGAAGCCCTTCTCGGCCAAGACCAGGTCATTGATGTGTGGGGCGCCCTCGATCGAACTGGTCCCGACGATGTACTGCACCACGTCGTTGATCTCGTTGAGGTCGTAGCCGAGGCTGGTCAGAGCCGGTGCTACCGACTGGTTGACGATCTTGAAGTAACCGCCGCCGGCTAGTTTCTTGAACTTGACCAAGGCGAAGTCTGGCTCGATACCCGTGGTATCACAATCCATCAAGAGGGAAATTGTCCCAGTCGGCGCTAGAACACTCGATTGGGCGTTTCGGTAGCCCTGCTCTTCGCCACGTTGCAACGCAAGGTCCCATGATTCACGAGCTGCGGCCAGTAGATCGTCGGGACAGATGTCTGCGTCGATACCCATCACCTTGGTGGTGATGGCGTCGAAGTCATCGCCGTCATAAGTAGCCACCCGATGATTACGGATGACCCGGAGCATCGAGTCGCGATTCTGCTCGAACTTGGGGAACGGCCCGACCACTTCGGCCATCTCGGCAGAGGTGGCGTAGGAAAACCCTGTGAGGATGGAGGTCATCGCACCGGCGATGGCACGACCCTCATCGGAGTCGTATGCGATGCCCTGACGCATCAGCAGCGAGCCAAGGTTGGCGTAGCCAAGGCCCAGCGTCCGATAGTCGTATGAGCCCTGGGCGATCTCCTTCGAGGGAAAGTGGGCC
>JAZFTN010000099.1:0-5127 GCA_036446715.1 Acidimicrobiia bacterium
CACCGCGAGATGCTCCTCGGATTGGGGCATCCATCCCTCGTCGGCAGCCACCACGAAGAGGGCGATGTCGATGGCTTCGATTCCGGCGAGCATGTTCTTCAGGTAGCGCTCGTGTCCGGGAACATCTACGAACGAGACGTCGGTTCCGTTGGGAAGGGTCGTCCACCCAAAACCGAGGTCGATGGTCAGGCCCCTTCTCTTTTCCTCCTCCCAACGATCGGGGTCTCGCCCTGTGAGCGTTTGGATGAGGGTCGACTTGCCATGATCGACATGACCGGCGGTTCCGATCAACGGCATAGATCAATCGTTTCCATGATCGACTGATCGGAGACGGGATCGACCGTCCGGAGATCGATGACCAGCGACCCGCTCTCTCGTCTTGTCAGGATCGGAACGTCAGCTCCGAGCAACAACTCGTAGAGATGATCCTCACCAGCCAGGACGACCACCGGAGAGGGGATCGTCATACCGGGCACGCTCCCGGCACCGATGGTCGATTGGCCGTCCTCCAGCCGGCCCCCGAGATGGTTTGCCATTGCAGAAGCGCGTTCAACCAGATCCTCTGTCGACATGAGAGCCTGTCGCCAAAACGGGATGTGGCTTATGTCCCGGCTGGCGTATGCGCCGAGAGTGGCTGCGAGCGCCGCGTAAGTCACCCCGTCAACCCTCAATGCGCGGGCCAAGGGATGCTTGCGAAGAATGCGCACCGCCCCAGCGGTTCCCACGATGATTCCTGCTTGTGGCCCACCCAGGAGCTTGTCACCGCTGAAGGTCACCAGATCGGCTCCTGCCGCCAAAGACTGTCGTGCGGCCGGCTCACCTCTGAGCCAGGCTGGAGTGGCGATGTCGAGCCATGGCGTGTCGGCATCGAGAAGGCCGGATCCGATGTCATAGATGAGTGGGATGTCGCCCGAACGGGCGAGTTCGGCGAGTTCGGCGACGCTTGTCTCCTCGGCGAATCCCTCAACTCGGTAATTCGACGGATGGACCTTGAGAATCGAGCCACATCTGTGAAGTTGCAGGGCCGTCGCATAATCGCCGGCCCGAGTGCGGTTGGTCGTCCCGATCTCGATGAGTCTCGAACCACTTGCCTCCATCACGTCCGGCAGCCGGTATGACCCTCCGATTTCGATCAGCTCCCCACGCGCTACCGGCACCGCCTTCCCTGCTGAGGTTGCCGTCAACGCCAGGAGGAGTGCAGCGGCGTTGTTGTTGACGATGAGGGCGTCTTCGGCCCCGGTCAGCGTCTTGAGCAGAGCCGACACGTACGAGCCGCGCCTGGTTCGCCGGCCGGTGTCGATGTCGATCTCGAGGTTCGTGTAGTTGGCCGCCACATTGGCGGCGTGCTCGATGGCCGGCGCAGACCACACCGCTCGACCGAGATTGGTGTGGAGCAGGACACCGGTGGCGTTGATGACCTGTGTGGCGTCGCTACGTTCGAGAGTCTTGAGATAATCCTCGGCCTTCTGACGAGGATCAACCTGCTTGCCCTCTTCTATGTCTCGGCGGGACTGCTCCAGGGCTGCACGCACTACGTCCACAACCAGTGGCCAGGGGAGGGGACTGGCTTTCAGCTCGGCGGCCAACTGGTCCACCGGAGGCAGGTCACGATATGGGTTGTCGACAGTCACAACCGGGAGTCTGCCAGGTCAGATCCGCTGCGTTAATAGGATGCGGTCTTGGGACTCCCCTCGGTTGCCCCCGACCCCGCAGCGAGCATCATCGTTCTTCGCCCCGACAGGGACCGATTCGAGATACTCATGGTCCAGCGCCACAGCCGCGGGTTCTTCGGCAACCTGGTCGTATTCCCCGGTGGGGGTGTCGACGCAATTGACAGGTCTGGTCTGGCAAGAAGGATCGTGGACGGGAATAGCGATGATCACGACCACCGGTCGGCCGCGTTGCGGGAACTGGCGGAAGAGACCGGGCTTCTTGCTGTGACGGGTGGGATTCGTCAATGTCCGGATCTGCGCGGAGAGGAGCTCTTCGATTACGTGAGCACCGCCGGGCTGTCCCTTTTGGGAGAGTCGCTCGTTCTGGTGTCCAGGTGGGTCACGCCGGAGATGGCGCCGCGACGCTTCGACACGCGTTTCTATCTTCTGGCGGCAGGGGAGACACCACCAATCAGACTCGATTCCGAGGAATTGGTGGACTACGCGTGGGCCACACCCGAACTGGCCCTTGACCGACATGAAAGCGAACAGTGGCCGATGATTCTCCCGACTTTGGCGCATCTTCACTGGCTGTCGGGCCGCTCTTCCATCGACGATGCCATTGCCTCGGCATCAGGTGCCGATGGTCGAACACTGATCGAGCCAAGAAAGGCACCTGACGGCTCGTTGATCCCGGTATATCTTCCGGCGGAGAGCACGTGATGAGAATCGATCGCGTGCTCGCCAACAATCCTGGTCCCTTCACAGGCCCGGGTACAAACACCTGGATACTCGACGACGGGGAGGGTTCGGTGGTGATCATCGATCCCGGCCCGGTCGATTCCAAGCACGCCAAAGCCATTCTCAACATGATCGGGCGCAGGACGCTCGAGGCGGTCCTGGTCACGCACACCCACGTGGACCACGCTCCGATGGCGAATCCACTTGCCAAGGATTTCGGCGTACCTGCCGTCGGGCATGCCCCGGGACCGCGATTCGATCCTGACATCAGGCTTTTGGACGGCGCCCGTTTCGATGTGGGAGGCCTGCGGCTCGATGTGATCCACACGCCCGGCCACTCAGATGACCACTTGTGCTTCAGGGCGGAGGATGCGCTGTTCACGGGAGATCACATCATGGGTGGGTCTTCGGTGATGGTCGAAGCCATGGGCCCGTATCTAACCTCGCTCGAGAAGTTGAAAGGCAAGGGGCTCAGAACTCTCCTCCCGGGTCACGGAGACGAGATGGATGCCCCCGACACCGTTGTCGATTGGTATCTTGCCCACCGTCGCCAGCGTCACCAACAGATCTATGAGGCGATCACTGCCGGGTCTCGAACCGTTGCCGACATTGTCGAGGTTGTTTACGCGGATGTTGACTCGTCGCTCCATCCGTTGGCGTCCCGCTCGGTTCAAGCTCACATCACGCTGCTCAGCGACGAAGGACGAATAGCCTGGAGAGGCGACAAAATTGTCGTGTCTTCTAACCCCTCATGAAACGCCTCGCCAGAGTCCTTGCTGCACTTCTCGTCATCGCCGTGGCCGTACCGGCTATCGCCCAGGTCACAGACGAAGATATCGACCGCGCTCGCCAGGAGGTCAACCGGATCGTCGCGGATTCTCAGGAGCTCGGCGACGCCATTCAGGATGGTTGGGCCCGTCAGGCGGAGCTCGGGGATGAGATTGCGGGCCTGAAGTCGTCGATCGAGTTTGCCCGGGTGCAGCTTGCGGAGACCGAGCAACGACTCGAAGAGGTCGCTGTCGAGCTTTACATGGGATCGACGAGTCTGGCCTCGCTCTCAGTCTTGATCAATGCCGACGACGACGAGTTCGGAGCGGGTCTCGAGTATCTGCGTGAGGTCAGCGGCGTCGACGACAGCGTGATCAACCAGCTGAGAATCTTCAGAAGAGAACTCGATACTCAGACGATTCGTCTGGCGGAGGCTTCCGACGAACAGGAGGTTGTCACAGCCGAGCTCGAGGAGATGGCTGTTGAGCTGTTGGAGGACCTGGTCGCGGCACAGTCGGTCTACGACGAGCTGGTCGCCCAGCAGAAACGCGAAGAAGAGGAGCGCCGCCGTCGGGAGGAGGAAGAGCGGCGTCGTCAGGAAGAAGCCGCCCGTCAGGCAACTTCAACAACAGCGACCACATCTGCGCAAACGACCCCCACGACTGCTGGCGATTCCTCCACCACCACGACCGGTGGTGGTGAAGGCACCACTTCGACTACGACCACCACCACCACAACAACTACTACCCCTCCATCGTCCGGCAACGGAACCTGCCCGGTTGCCGGTGCGGTGTCATTCAGCGACACCTGGGGAGCTCGACGGTCGGGAGGCCGTAGCCACCAGGGTGTCGACATGATCGCTGCACGAGGCACTCCCCTGGCAGCGATCTATGAGGGGACCATCAAGCGAATCTCGAACAGCGGCCTTGGTGGAAAGGCTGTATGGCTCAGGGCCAACAACGGTGACGAGTTCTACTACGCCCACATGGACGACTTCGGGTCCATCTCTGTCGGTCAACGAGTGGCGGAAGGCTACGTCGTTGGATACAACGGCAGTACAGGGAATGCTTCTAGTTCATTGCCGCATCTTCATTTCGAGTTCCACCCGGGAGGCGGAGGGGCGGTCAACCCCTATCCGCTGGTCAGATCGGTCTGTGGCTAGAAGAGGCTGCCATTCCCGACCGACACCGCGAAGCGAGAAAGGGACCCTTGCGGATCCCTTCTCGAGGGCCTCCCGTTACCCCAAGCCCTGGGTGTGCTAGCGCACGTTCTGCGCACATTGTTGACCACGAAGAGTGGTTGTTAAAGGATGATTCCATTGATCACCGTACGGACTAGTCCCTGGTGAAACAAAATTTCGATCAACGAGGCGAGCGACTCCTCTTCGAGTCTATTGTCAGCTATCCGATACGAGCAGGAGTAGAGAGCGATTGAGCACACCCGAGTTTCCGACCTCTCAGCCACAAGGTATCCCTTCCGATCTGGCGTCATGGGGGACCCGAGCCGTCGGTCTTATCATCGATTTTGCCCCGATCTGGATCATTGCCCTTCTCACTTTTCGCAGCACGACGCTCTCGTTGCTCCTGAACGTGGTGGGTATTGCCTACTTCGTATATATGGGCTATCTCGATGGTCTCACCGGGCAGACACCGGGCAAGGCAATCATGGGTATTCGGCTGGTCAACCAGCAGGGAGATCTGATCGGCAGCGGCGCCGGGATCGGTCGCAAGTTCGCCCATATCGTCGACAGCATTGTCTGTGGCCTCGGATACCTGCTCCCCATCGTGGATTCAAAGCGTCAGACAATCGCCGACAAGATCATGACGACCTTCGTAGTCACGGTCGACAAGAAGCCTTTCGCCGTTGACCTCTGGATGCCGCCGAAGACCTAGTCACAGCTACGGTCTCAGGCCGCTCCGTCCTCCAGGTCGGCGAGCAGTTTGGCGATCCTGCCGGTGCAGGTCTC
>JAZFTN010000100.1:0-16000 GCA_036446715.1 Acidimicrobiia bacterium
TTGCTCCAGAGCCTCATCGAGGAGGTGAACACGCAGAAGGAGGGCTACTACCTATACAACGTGGAGCCACCGACACTCGGTCTCATCGATCATCTCACCAACAGGAACGTGCGCCGGTCCCGCCGTCGTTTCTGGCGCTCCCGCGGTGAAAGTGGGGAAGGCGACAGCGACAAGCTCGCTGCGTTCGCCACCCTCTACGAGGTTCTCACAACCTTCAGCGAGGTTCTCGCACCTGTTCTGCCGTTTATCACGGAGCACATCTATCAAGACCTGGTCGCCCGTCACCACTCCGACGCCCCGTCGAGTGTTCATCACCGAGACTTCCCCATGGCCGACGAAGCACTCATCGATCGAGACCTGGAAACGGCAATGGCCCATGTGCGCGAGGTCGTGCGGCTCGGGCGCAATCTTCGAAAGAGAGAAGGCCACAGGGTACGCCAGCCACTTTCACGACTCACAGTGCTGACCCGCGATCCCGAGGTTGCCGGTGCCGTCGAAGCCCATGTCTCGTTGATAGCCGACGAGCTCAATGTGAAGCAGGTAACAGTCAGTGCAGACGAGGCTGCCTTCGTCCACCTCTCGGCCAAAGCGAACTACCGCAAGCTAGGGCCGGTTCTCGGCTCCGGAATGACCGATGCGGCCACAGCGATCGCCGGGCTCTCGGGAGACCAGATAGAGGACCTTCTCCAGGGAGGATCAACCGAGCTCGCCGGACTGGAGATCACGCTCGACGACATTCTCGTCGAACGGACTCCGGTCGTCGGGACCATTGTCGAGTCCGGCCCCGAATACGCATGCGCACTCGACACGACAATCACCAGAGATCTCAAACTCGAGGGTCTGGCTCGTGAGATCGTGAGCAAGGTCCAGAACATGCGCCGCGAGGCCGGTCTCCAGGTTTCTGATCGGATCCATTTGACCTGGCAGACAACGGACGACGATGTCGTGGCGGCCCTCGATCAATACGGCGACCACATCACAAGTGAGGTTCTGGCCACCGAACTAGCGAGAAGCAGTGATCTCGAAGCACCTGATGTCGCGATCGACGGTTTTACCGTTCGGCTGGAGATCGTCAGGGCGTAGGACGCTGTGGGTCGCGAACCAGAGCAGCCCTGAAAGGATGAAGACTTGCCACAAAAAGACCTTTGGTCAGGAACGGGTCTTCCTCCATGAATCGACGGGCGTCCTCCTCGCTTTCTGCCTCGAAGACAACCACCGAAGGCCCGACACCGTCGAGACTTCGACCGGCGAGAATGACGACTCCATCCTCGGTTGCTTGACGAAGACGCTCGTAATGCTCCGCGCTCGCTCTCTCGTCCTCTTCTGACCAGGCGTCGGGATCTGTAAGTAGCTCGGGCCGGTTGCCTGCCAGAAACTGGTAGATGAACTCAGGCACAGTCAGTCCTGGCGGTCGTTCTCCGTGGTAGAAGAGTCGCCCGCATAGTCGTCACCAGGCTCGGTGTCCTGG
Source organism: Acidimicrobiia bacterium (assembly GCA_036446715.1). GTDB lineage: Bacteria > Actinomycetota > Acidimicrobiia > Spongiisociales > ZC4RG35 > SZUA-217. The sequence goes on from JAZFTN010000100.1 coordinate 1,469, forward strand.
TCATCCCCCTCCTCCTCGCCGGAGTCATTGTCAGCCGCATGAGAGCCGGTTGCTTCTGAGGAGTCCTCTTCGACATCCTCGGTGTCGTCCAGATCCTGATCTGCCGTGTCGTGGCCACCGACAACTTCGTCCATCTCATCGAGACGATCGGCCACCTCAGTTGCCAGCACTGCGAGTTGATTGCGGACACTCCCGACAAGGCGACCGAGATCGGCCATCTCCTCTTCGGCGGCCGCCCTCTTCGCGTCACGCTCGTCCGTCCACGAGTCGGCCTCGGACCGGGCATCTGCGAGGATCTGATCTGCCTCTTTGCGGGCATCCTCGATCACGGTGTCCGCCGTGGCCTGGGCAGCCATGAGGACACGACCGATGACGCTCTCGTCTTCCACAGGCGCCGGGACGGCCGATGGCTTGGCTGCCTTCGCTTCGGCGATTTGATCTTGAAGGTCGCGAATCGTCGAAATGACGTCGTCGAGAAAATCGTCAACCTCATCGAGGTCGTAACCTCGAAGGGCTGTCGAGAAGGTCTTCTGCTCCACATCCGAGGGTGTCATCACCATTTCTTAAAGCCTTTCGCTCGGGGAACCAGGATAAGAACCGGAAATCTTAGTTCCAAGGATCAGACCAACCGGCGGAGAAAGGAAAGCCCGATGAGAAGGATGATCGGCGAAAGGTCGAGCGCCCCTCCGCCAATCCGAATCGGCGGGATCACACGCCGTATCGGCAGTATCACCGGATAGATGATCCGATCGAGAAAGGTCTGGAGCCGACCCACGGCGTGCGCTGATGAGGCGGGTATCCATGACAGGATCACCCAGAGAAACACCGCGTAGAAATACAGAGTGAGAGCAAAGTCGATGATCTCCCGGATGAAGCTCACCGATCAGTCGACATCGTCGAGCTCGTAAGCCCCCAGAGAAGCCAGACGTCGTTTTTCGTCTCGACTCAGGGTCACCCGCGGCGGCAGAACCGCAACCAGACCATCCCCGACCCGCCGCATCGATCCATCGAGGGCATAGATCAGACCGGAGGAAAAGTCGACGACCCGTCTGACGAGATCCTGATCAACCTGTCTCATGTCGAGCACGACCGGTGTGCGTTCACGAATCCTGTCGGCCAAAACCCGGGCATCGGCAAACTCCTCAACGACCAGGATGTCCGACTGGATCTCGACGTGGCGAACCATCGGACCACCGGCGACGGCAGACTCCGACCGGCCTTGGGGCCGGGTTGCCGCCCGCGAGGTTGGTGGTGGCTCAACCCTCCGACCTTCAGGCATCGACTCAACGCCATTTCGCCCGACGGCGCTATCCGACGCGACGGCCATGGCCTCGGTTTCGACCTCGTCCTCGTCGACGAGACCCAGATAGACAAGTGCTTTTGAGAACAGTGAGGACATGCGGCTCCGGTCAATTACGAGGGCCAAAGATAGCCCGTCCCACACGAATGATAGAAGCTCCTTCCTCAATGGCGACCTCGAAATCGTCGGTCATGCCCATGGAGAGCCCGACAACCGATGGATTCTTGACCGAGACACGATCTCGCAACTCCCTCAGCATCACAAAATACCGACGACTGGCCTCCGGCCGGTCGGGAATGGGTGGGATGGCCATGAGACCCCTGACATCGAGACCCACACCACTCATCCACTCGACAAGCGAACCGGTTTCTTCGACCTCGGCGCCGGACTTCTGACCCTCGTCACCAACATTCACTTGGAGCAAAACCGGAGGAGGCATCCCCTGGCCCTTGACCCACGCTATTGCAAGGGAACGCCGATCCATCGAGTGGAGAAGATGACTCAGAGGCCGCACAACCCTGGTCTTGTTTGATTGGAGCGAGCCGACAAAATGCCAGCGGATATCGTCCGGAAGCAATGGCACCTTCGTTGCCAGCTCCTGGGCGCGGTTTTCTCCGAAGTCGCGGTGACCTTGCTCGTAGACACTCATGATCTCCTCGACGGTCTTGGTTTTGGAAACTGCGACAACGGTGATCTCGCCAGGCTCACGCCCCGATTGCGCCGCCGCATCCGATACCCGATTCATCACCGACTGGTAGCTCATTGGCACTAGACCCACCCGACTGCCGCCAGACGATCGGGTTTGGTGTCCCTCCGGTGACTGAACCACCCGTCGTCGTGATAGGTGCAGCCGTTGGAGACCCAGGTCTCGATTCCCTCGAGCTGGCGAAGAATCGAACCCGAGAGATCTACCGAGCTCGTGCCCCAGGTGGTCATCGCGCCGTCGTCAGGGAACTCGCGCCTCACCTCGGCGCCCACTTCGAAGCAGCACGGTCCTATCCCGGGCCCAATGCCGGCCCTGGTTGGAGTCTGACCGTTTCGAACCATCGCCGACCTCAGCTCGCCAACGACACCCCCAAGCGCGCCCCTCCAGCCTGCGTGAGCCACACCGACCGCCTCCGGGGCGGTCATCACCACTGCAAAGCAGTCGGCCGTGAAAACGGCCACCGGCAAACCAGGCTCGGTTGTCCAGATTGCGTCGGCGTTGCCGGCATCACCCGGGCCCGAGGCCCTCACCACGACGCTGCCATGAACTTGACGAACCGTGGCCCACGAATCCGAAACACCCAGCCTCTCGCTGAGCGCGGCGCGGGCGCCGATGTCGTTGCGGATGTCACCATCCGAGGCCTCACTGAAAGCTGCCCCAGACCACCGGGGCGGCACGATCATCCCTGAACGAAACTCGGTATGTCCAGCATGTCATCTCCACTCTCGACGGCAGACAACGTCTGACTCGGTCTCGAGCCCGCGGCCTTGTTCGGGCGGCGGCGGCCTTCGAATCCGGCGGCGATCACAGTGACCTTCATCTCCTCGGCGAGGTCATCATCGATGATCGCCCCGAAGATGATGTCCGCCTCGGCGTCGGCGTGATCGGAAACCACTCGAGCAGCCTCGGTTGCCTCGTGAAGGGTCATCGAGGACGGTCCCGAAACCGAGAGCAGAACGCCCTTGGCGCCGTCCATCGAATTCTCCAGCATCGGACTGGAGATGGCACGCTCAGCAGCCTGACTGGCCCGGTTCTCACCGGTGGCTCGACCGATGCCCATCACTGCCGAGCCGGCGTCTGACATGATCGTCCTCACATCGGCGAAGTCGACGTTGATCAAACCTGGCGTGGTGATCAGGTCGGTGATCCCGGTGACACCACTCATGAGAACCTCATCGGCGAGACGGAAGGTCTCCAATATCGGCGCCGATGGATCGCCCACGTCGAGTAGACGATCATTGGGGATGATGATGAGCGTATCGACGGCCTCCTTGAGTGCATCGATGCCTTGCTCGGCATAGACAGCGCGGCGGCGGCCCTCGAAGCCAAAGGGCCGGGTAACGACACCGACGGTGAGGGCGCCCACCGATCGGGCAACTTCGGCGACGACCGGGGCGCCACCGGTCCCGGTTCCCCCACCCTCGCCGGCGGTGATGAACACCATGTCGGAGCCTTTGAGAGCGTCCTCCAACTCGGAGCGATGCTCCTCTGCCGCCGCCCGGCCTATCTCGGGGTTTGCCCCCGCACCAAGACCGCGAGTCACGTCGCGTCCTATGTCCAGTTTCACGTCTGCGTCACTCATCAGCAGTGCCTGGGCATCCGTGTTCAGCGCGATGAACTCGACACCACGAACACCGGCCTCGACCATCCGGTTGATGGCGTTTACCCCGCCGCCGCCAATGCCCACGACTTTGATGACAGCCAGATAGCCGCCACTTGAATTGCTCACCGGAACTACCTCCATTTAGCGAAAGATTTCAACTCTGAAGTAAAGGTTTACCGTTAGACCGGCGTTAAGTAAACCCCCAATGCCTAAGGTTTTACTACAACCTTAGGGTTCGGTGGTATCTGTGGCCGAGTCACCTGAGTCCGACTGTTCCGCCTCGGCGCTCCCCTCACCGTCCTGATTCTCATCTCCTTCTCGAGGGATGACCGGCAGGACACCGGCCGGCTGAACCGCAGGATGGGTCGGAGCGATGAGAACCAGGATCGAATCCTCGGCTAGTGACTCCTGGAGAAGAACAAAGAGACTCCTGGCTTTGGCCGCCATCTCGATCGGACGACCGAGACGAACCTGATAACCGCCGACGACAGCCCACCATTCGCCGTCTTCGACACGCATCGTCAAGTCGCTGTGCGCCGAGTCAGGAAGATTCACCACGAACTCGACCGCCCCGCGAACGAAGAGCGAGCTCTCGGTATCGACGTCGTCGAGCCACGGCAGTCGTATCCAGGGCATGGTGTCGTCTGGTGAGCTTGGTCCCGGTACGGCGACCCCTTCGATGTCACGCCTGGCCCACCCACCGGCGGTCTGGAACCATGCGACAGGAACCCGTTCGTCAACACGGACGATCACCTCATCGGGCCACTGACGATGAACGCGGGCACTTCGAATCCACGGGTCCGACTCCAATGCCTGTTCCACCGCTTCAGGTCGCAGCATGATCATCGGCGTTCCTGCCACGACCCGATTCGCTGCCAACGTCTCGTTGGCATGACTGGCGGCGATCCCGACCGTTCTCACCTGACTGACGCTCAGCCAGGGCGAGAAGGCAAGCCAAACGAGACTCCCCAAGATGATCATCATCACCATGAACTTGAGCAGTCGTCCAACGTTGCGCTTAGCGGAGTCTTCGGCAACGACCTTGCGGCGTTCGAGAAGTCTCGGGTCCATTGTCACTCCCTGAATCCCACGAACTGGATCTCCGGCTCCAGCATGGTGCCGCTGAGCTGCAAAACCCGGTCTTTGATCTCCTCGACGAGCCCCCGCACATCCTCGGAGGTTGCCTTCGGGCCGGCAACGAAGAAATTTGCGTGTTTGTCGGATACCGCCACATCACCGACACGGTGGCCCTTGAGGCCCAGCGAGTCGATCAGCTCGCCCGCCGAGATATCAGATGGGTTCTTGAAGACGCTCCCCGCGTTGAGCGTGCCGCCCGGTTGGTTGTCGCGTCGCCATCGTGTGATCTCGCGAATCTTTCGACGACCCTCCGCAGCGTCGCCTCGATCGGCTTCGAATCTGGCATCGATGACCAGATCATCCGACCCCAGATTGGAGTGGCGGTATGACAACTCGAGGATGTCGGGACCGTCGGCACGGATCGTGCCGGTCCTCAGGTTGATTATCTGTGCCTCGACGAGCCGATCCCTGGTCTCGGAACCAAAACACCCGGCGTTCTGTCTGATCGCACCCCCGACCGAACCGGGGATGCCGACAAAGAACTCCAGACCCCGAAGCCCCTGATCGACACAAGTCCGGGCCAGCCTGGGAAGCGGAACAGCCGAGCCTGCTGTGACTGTGGTTCCTTCGATGCGGGTTTCGGCAAAACCACCGCTGAGGTGTATCACCAGACCTCCAAAGCCGGCATCGGCAACCACCAGGTTGGACCCCCTACCCAACACCAGAAGTGGATGACTCGCCGTGACACCTGACGCTATCAACTCCAGCAGCGACTCGATGTCGTTGATCTCCGCGAGATAACGGGCAGGCCCACCTGACTTGTAGGTGGTCAAAGGCCCCAATGGCACGTTCTCTGCCACTTTGCCCTGTTCAATCAGATGCTCCAGCGGCGTCACTTCAGCGCACCGAGTCTCGATGCAAACTCTGTGTGGAGAAGAGTGATGTCGCCTGCCCCCATGGTGAGCACGAGGTCCCCGCTGTCGACCCTCGGCAGGAGGAACTCGGCGAGATCGGCCCGGTGGGGCACGTAGTAGACCTCGGCGCCCGCCAACCTGGCTGCGTCGGCAACCAGTTCACCGGTCACACCGGGCACCGGGGCTTCCCTGGCGCCATAAACGTCGGTGACCACGACCACGTCAGCAGATGAGAGAGCGGCCCCGAATTCGTCGCTGAATCGCTCTGTTCTCGAATACAAATGAGGCTGAAACACGGCCCAGAGCCGGCCCTGGGTAACCTCGCCGGCAGCCTCGAGAGTGGCCTTGACCTCTGTGGGGTGATGGGCGTAATCGTCGAACAGCACCACCCCGCCAACCGTGCCACGATGCTCCCAGCGCCGACCCACTCCACTAAAGCCGGAAAGCCCTCGTGCCATCGCCTCCAGATCGTGACCAAGCTCAGCGAGAAGCGCCAGCGCCCCTGCCGAGTTGAGGGCGACATGTCTCCCTGGATGAGGCAACTCGACATCAACATCTCCGTCGGGACCGACCAATCGAAAAGTGCTTCCGGACCCCTTGGTCTGGAGATCTTCGACTCTCCATGCGGCAGCGAGTGACTGGCCATAGGTCAGCGCCCCGGCACGTGAGGCAACCTCGGCTGCTCCCAGGTCGTCGACACAAGCCACAACCGGCCCGGACACCGACTCCGCCACCGAGACGAAGCTATCGATCAGATCCTGGGTTGTTCCAAAGTGCTCGAGATGCTCGGCCTCCACGTTGGTGACCACAAGACCAACGAGATGAATGCTCTCGAAAGTGCGAAACGCCTCATCCGCCTCCAGTACCAGCAAGTCGGTGGATCCAAAATGACCGTTCGTCCCCGAGTCGGCAAGATCGCCGCCAAGGACAAACGAAGGATCCAGACCTATCGACTGGAGGGCGGTGATCATCAGCGCCGTGGTGGTCGTCTTTCCATGGGTCCCGGTTGCCCCGATCGTTGGCACCTCGGAAGTGAGAGCCTCCAGAAGTTGGGGACGACGCCACGTCGGTATGCCTCCCTCGGTTGCGGCAGCGAGTTCCTCGTCGAAGTCCGGTACCGCCGAGGAAGCAACAACCAGATCGGCCGATACGGCAACCTCCGGATGGTGACCGGTGAACACGGCAACGCCGATGCCGGCCAGGGCTTCCAGGGTGGCGCCACCACGGAGATCGGACCCTGAAACGTCGTATCCCTGGGCTATCAGAACCTTGGCAAGTGCGCTCATCCCGGCGCCGCCGGCGCCCACGATGTGTATTCGCTGGTAGGGAAGGCTCATCGAGCTGCTTCGATCATCGCCCCGGCGATGGTGGCGGCCGCATCGGGTTTCGCTATTTCCAGGGCCGAATCTCGCATCACCTCGAGGGAATCATCGTTGAAGAGGATGCTCTTGACGACATCGGACAACAGACCAATCTCGGACTCCGACAGGGTCACGGCCGCTCCAGATTTCGTCAGATAGCGGGCGTTGCCGATTTGATGACCGGCCGAACCGAAAACACCCGGAACGAGAATCGAGGGGGTCCCCGTCACCGTCAACTCGGCTACCGCTCCCCCGGCACGTGATACGACAAGATCGGAGATCGCATAAAAGGTCTCCATCGACTCCTCGAACGCGACCCTCACCCACTGGACACTCGGAGCGTGGCGGAGCGGTTGATGAGCCTCAAAGTTTCGAGCACCTGTCAGATGCACGACCGCCAACCGAGGCCCGTCCCAATCGGCCAACATCGTCGAGACGGCCTCATTGATCGCGCCCGCTCCGAGCGACCCACCGAAGATACCGAGTACCGGGACGCCTGGTTCGATGCCGTAGCGTCTCTGCGCTCCGGTTGTGAGCGCGTCACGATCAAACGACCAGAAGGGCTCGCGTACCGGGTTGCCGACCCACTCAGCATCTGGCAGACCAGAGGTTTGCGGGAAAGAGCCAAACGTTCGAAGAGCCCAACGGGTGGCGATACGGTTGGCCAGGCCGGCTTCGGCATTCTGCTCCGAAACCAGGAACGGGATCTTCGCCTTTCTTGCCGCCATGCCCGTCGGGATCGTGACATAACCGCCCATTCCGAGCACGACCAGCACCAGCTCTTCGACAATGGCGCGATGGATTCGGTTCTTTGCCTTGCGAACGACGTGCGGCAGAATGAGATTCTTTGGCGTGAGAGACCGCTGAAGACCCCGGAGCTCCACCTGTAGAAACGAAAACCCCTCCCCGGGATAGACCTTGGCGGCAAGGCGGTCCCCACCGACGAAGAGGATCTCATCTCTTGGGACCCCCAGATCGATCAACGCCTCCCCAACTGAGAGACCCGGGAAGACGTGACCTCCCGTACCCGCAGCAGCGATGATGAAGGTCATGGCTTCCCATGGACACCGCTTTGAGCGATGTTCACAAGCACACCGAGCGCCGCCATCGAAACCACCAGGGCAGTCGACCCGAAGGAAACGAATGGCAATGCGATCCCGGTGATCGGAACGACACCCAAAACACCACCAATGTTCACCAGGGCCTGGAACGAGAGCCACACGGTGATTCCTGCGGCGACCATTCGACCGAATGGGTCGGGAGCACGCGCCGCCACCAGCCAACCGGCGAGCCCGAGGACGACAAACAGGCCAAGCACGGTGAGACCGCCAACCAGACCCGTTTCCTCTCCGATGATGGCAAAGATGAAATCGGTGTGTGCGTTGGGAAGATAGAACCATCGCGCCCGACTCGCTCCGAGGCCGACACCAAACAGCCCCCCGTTACCCAAGGCGTAGTACCCCTGGATCACCTGGTACCCGTCGCCGGATGAATCGGCGTACGGATCGAGGAAGGCGGTTATGCGATCGGCCCTATACGTCTCGGAGAAGGCAAGGAGGGTGGCAGCAAGAATCGCGGCGAGCCCCAGGACAAACACATACTTCATCGGCGCGTCGCTGGCCATTATCACAGCGAGTGCTGCCGCTCCGATAACGATGAGGGTCCCCAGATCAGGTTGCATGATGACTGCCAACCCCACCAATCCCAAGGTCGCCACAACCGGGACGATGAAATGACTGAACCGGTTGAGCAACTTGGATTTGCGCTCGAGAACGTAGGCCAGCACAAACACGATGGACACCTTGGCCACTTCAGACGGCTGGAAACTCACGAAGGGAAGCGTCAGCCATCTTGTGGCTCCATTGATCTCGGTTCCGACCAGAAGAACGGCAACGAGGAGCCCAAGCGTGACAAAGAAGAGTGGGATCGCTATCCGGCGATAGAGCCGATACGGGATACGGCTGGTGATGAGCAATATAAGGGTGCCTATCCCGACTCCAGCGAGCTGGCGCTTGAAGAAGAAGAGCCTGTCCTCGGTCCTGTCGAGAGCAACGGCCGACGACGCCGACTGAGTGGCGCCGAGGCCAACGACCACGAGCACCACGACCACCACCAGAAGTGTCGTTGCCGCCCTGTTGTTGACCCTTGCCAGTTCCGCCCTCTCTCGCGCAGCGGCTCGCACCCTGGCTATGGATGTGACGTTGGCCGTCATTGTTCGAGGCCTCCCATTCTTTGGGTGACCAACTCGGCAAAACGCTCGCCACGCGCGGCGTAGGAGTCGAACTGGTCAAAGCTGGCGCAGCCTGGAGCCAGAAGCACCGTGTCACCGCTACCGGCCACCTGAGCAGCCATCTCAACCGCTATGTCCAGAGTCTTTGCGAGTCTCCCCCGTTCTCCGGCAGAGGAGACGAGCCCCGGTCCCGCCTCACCTATGCCGATCAGAACTCGAACCCTCGGCTCGGTAGCAATCGGTGTGAGATCCAGCCCTTTGGACAGACCCCCTGCGATCAGGATCACCGAGTCGTGGGCCCGAATCGAGGAGAGGGCAGCATGGGGATTTGTTGCCTTGGAGTCGTCGATCCACCGGATTCCATCCGCCTCGTGGACCAGAGAACGTCGATGCGGTCCGGGTGAGTATCCGGTGGCGCCCTTCACCACTGCTTCCTCCGTGGCGCCGACCCGTAACGCCAAGGCTGCCGCCGAGGCGAGATTGGCCAGATGACTCGGGTCCTGGGATGTCAACTCGGCGATCTCGATCACGACGTCTCCAACGACGAGGGCTCCTTCATGCACCCCGCCGCCTCCAGAGGGAAGATGGGTTCCGGAGATCGGGTATGTCTCCGACGGGGCCGCCATCGCAAGTTCGGTGGCTCCCCCATCGTCGCAGTCATAGACCAAAAGGTCGCTGCTGGTCTGATTGGCGTAGATGAGTGCCTTCGACGATCGATAGCTGTATTCAGACCCATGCCAGTCGAGATGATCGGTGGCAACATTGGTTATCGCAGCGGCCAGCGGATGGAACGAATCTGTGAACCTGAGTTGGAAGCTGGAGACCTCCACCACCAGAGCGTCATAGGAGTCATCGGCGAAATCAGACAGCGGCGCTCCAATATTGCCGGTGGCTGGGGCGTTGAGACCCGAGGCGTCGAGCATGGCCGCCGTCGCCTCCGTAACACTGGTCTTGCCGTTGGTACCGGTGATCGCGATTACCGGAAGCTGCAAATGACGCCACGCATATTCGATCTCGCTCCACACCGGGATGCCCCATTCGAGAGCCTCGACGATCGGCATGGACCGCTCGGAGAAACCGGGACTCGCAACCACGACGTCAACGCCATGCAGAAGCACCGGGTCCCAACCTCCGTTGGCGATGGCGAACCCCTCCGCCAGAGCCTCCGGAGACGGCTTCTCGTCGTAGATGGTGACCGAAGCCCCATTTCTCCGTGCGAGACGACTGGCAGCCAGACCCGAGATCCCGGCACCAAGAACGAGCAACCGGCTCACAGAAGATCCGAGAGTCGAAGGAAGTCCCCATAGAAGAACCCGAGACCCAAAGCTACGCCGATGCCGGTGAGAATCCAGAATCGGATCACAACGGTGGTCTCAGGCCAACCACCAAGATCGAAGTGAAAGTGGAGCGGCGACATCCGGAAGATCCGTTTTCCGGTCAGCTTGAAACTGGCGACCTGGAGTATCACTGACAGCACCTCTGCGACATAGATCACACCGAGGACAGCCAACAGAAGGTGTGTGTTGGTGAGAAGAGCGAGGGCAGCGAGCAGCCCGCCTACGGCCTGGCTGCCGACATCGCCCATGAATACTTTTGCCGGAGGGGCGTTCCACCACAAAAACCCGAGCAGTGCTCCGAACATCGCAGCTGAGACCATGGCGAGCTCGAGTGGGTCGACGCTTGCGTAGAAATTCGGATTCCTGAATTGCCAGAAGGCAATGACCGTGTACGAAGCGATCACCAACGACGACGAACCGGCGGCGAGGCCATCCATGCCGTCCGCCAGGTTCACCCCGTTGGCCGCTCCCGTGAGCAACAAGAGCACCCAGATGAAGAAGAAGGGCCCGAGGTCGATCCCGAGTGGTCTGACGAAGGAGATTTCGGTAACCACGCCGGCGAGCGATGCGCCCCATGCGAAGAGCGCAGCAATCACCAACTGCAAGCCGAACTTCACCGATCTCGACAAACCGAGGCTTCGTTTCCTCTTGTATTTCGCCCAATCGTCGGCAAACCCGACAAGAGCCATCCCGGTCAAGGCAAACACCACCAACAACCCACCGGGGCTGAAAGGTCTCATCTCGAGACTGAAACCGGTATCGGGACTCCATATCCGAACATGTGCCAGGAGCCATCCGAAGATCGCAGCGCTCACAAAAACCACCCCACCCATCGTTGGAGTGCCCTGCTTGTGCGCGTGACCCTTGATGTCCTCCTGGACGAACTGGCCAATCTCCCGCCTGCGCAGGAATCGAATCGCGTACGGCGTTCCGAATATCGACGCTGTCAGGCCCACGGCCCCAGCAATCAGAAGGGGAATCACTTCTCTACCCTCCCTGAACCGGAGACCGAATCTGCGGACATCCGACGACGGCTCAAAGCTTCTCGAGCTACTTCGCGGTCGTCGAACGGTCTCATCTCGCCTGCGATTTCCTGGAGAGGCTCGTGACCCCGACCGAGGATCAGAACGATGTCACCATCGTCAGCCGCATTGATCGCCTTTGAGATGGCAGACGAGCGATCCAGATCCAGAATCGACTCCGTTGAAGGGTCGAGACCGGACACCACAGCATCGGCGATTGCCTGAGGATCTTCGGAACGGGGATTGTCAGTTGTGACCACGGCCAGGTCTGCTCGTGAGACTGCCGAACCCATCAAAGGCCGCTTCGCCTGATCCCGGTCCCCGCCCGCCCCGATCATCGCGATCACACGGCGCCCTCCCAGACCCCGTGCTGTGGCAATAGCCACCGAGATCCCCTCGGGGGTGTGCGCGTAGTCGACAATGACCCGGACCGAATCACCCCCGGAGACGACTTCGAATCTTCCCGGCACACCTTGGAGAGATTGAAGTCCGGCGACCACCTCGTCGAAGCCGATACCGGCGGCCAAACCGCATGCTGCGCCCAGCACTGCATTGTCTACGTTGAAGAGTCCCACAACGGGAACCATCAGCTCGGCCGAACCCCATGGTGTGATCAGTCTGAGCGACGTACCTTGCGAGGTCGGCGCAATGTCGGCGTGGCGGATCTCGCCATCCGATCCGACGCGTAGAACAGAGCCGTGGAACGTCCGAGCGATCTCCTCTCCGACCTCGTCGTCGACGTTGACGACGGCGGTTCCAACCTCATACTCCTCAAACAGCCTCCGTTTGGCGCTGCGGTAACTCTCCATGCCGCCGTGAAAGTCCAGATGATCCTGAGAGAGGTTGGTGAACGCAGCCACGGTAAAAGTCGTGGCAGCGACCCGGCCCAGGACGAGTGCATGAGACGACACCTCCGCGGAGACCAACTCGGTTCCGCTGTCGCGCATCCGCGCCAACAGTCGCTGAAAATCCGATGCCTCAGGCGTGGTGTGAATCGATCTGACGGCTTTGTCGCCGATGCGGGTATGAATGGTGCCGATCAGACCGGTCATCAGCCCTGCCGATGACGCGATCGATTCGATGTAGTGAGTGACTGTCGTCTTGCCATTCGTCCCGGTGACACCAATCACCTTCATCGTCCGGGACGGATCACCATGAACGGATGCGGCGAGTGGCCCCAGAGCGCTCCTTGTGTCCGGAACAACAATCTCCATGACGCTCGATCCGGTCGGATGATCCACACAGACAGCCGGCGAGCCGGCTGCCACGGCCCTGGAAACGAAGCCATGTCCGTCGACGATGGCGCCTCGAACGGCCACGAAGAGGATGTCCTCTCCGGCCTGGCGGGAGTCGTGGGTGACGTCAGCGACCAAAACCTCGGCTTGTCCTGTTTCTGGTGCCACAAGACGCCCACCCACCACATCAGCGAGCTGCTGCACGCTGCTACCGCTGATAGCCATCGGGGGTCACTCCGAGACGGTGCAAGGCTTGTTCCATCACCGCGGCAAAAACCGGTGCTGCGGACAATCCTCCCGTGCGGTAGTCAAACGAAGGCGCGTCGATGAGGACAGCAACAACAATCTTTGGATCGTTGATTGGCGCAATGCCCACGAACGAAGCCCTGGTCGTCTCCGTGTAGCGACCGTCGGCGCCAAGCTTGTTCGCCGTTCCGGTCTTGCCGCCGACCCTGTAGCCGTCGATGGCCGCCGCCGCCCCGGTGCCTTTCTCGACCACCGAAGCCAACAACTCGCGCATGAGGAGCGCGGTGCCCGATGACACCACCCGTCTCGTTTGCATTCCAGCCACTTGAGTCTCTCCGTCTACGTCGGTCTTCGAGGACACCAGGTGGGGAGTGATCCAGATGCCGTCGTTCCCGATAGCGGCGTAGGCGGCAGCCATCTGGAGCGGTGTGACGGCCACCGAGTACCCGATGGCGGCCGACGCCCAGCAAGTCATGCAACCTGGCTCGAAGTTGAGGATTCCAGCAGCCTCGACGGTGTAGTCGATGCCCGTCTTGGCACCGAGCCCGAAGGCCTCGATGTACTGGATCAGACGGTCCTGACCGAGTCTCTCGGCGATCTTGATCGTCCCGATGTTCGATGACTTAGTGAAAATCTGGGCCACACTCATGTCCTCGGTGGCGTGCTTCTTGAAATCGCGATAACACCCAAATAGCTCGTCATCAGCGAAACGGCAGGCGTCCTCTCTCAGTTCCAATTCGTCGGACACTTCTGGGATGACAGTCCCGATCGACACCTCGCCCTCTTCGAGTGCCGCCGCCACCGTTATCAGTTTCTGAGTTGACCCGGGCTCATAGATTCCACGAACGGTGAAGTTGGAGAAAGCTCTGCAGGAGGCGGGGTCCTCGGCATCATCGCAGCGCGGATCCTGCGTTTGTCTGGTCACCGGATCGAAGACCGGGGCGCCAACCATGGCGAGGACCGCGCCCGTCTCCACTTCGAGGACCACCACCCAGCACGAGAGGGCATGGGTCTGCTCCAGGGCGAGAAGACATTCCTGTTGTGCCTGATACTGGAGCGGAAGGTCGATGGTCGTGTTCAGATCGACGCCGGGGATGGCAGGGACTATCTGGCTGAACCCCTGAGGGATGACACGTCCTTGAAGGTCCCTCTCGAACTCGGCTTTGCCGGGAGTGCCTGCCAACTCGTCGTCATAGACCAGTTCGAGGCCCTCCTGGCCGTCGCCATCTATGTTGACGAACCCGGTGACACGACTGGCCACAACACCCGCCGGGTAGATCCGAGTCGGCTCAGGATGGGAGTAGACGCCGCGGATCTCGAGACCAAGAACCTCGTTGGCCACCACATCCTCGACCTGTCTCTTGATATAGACGAAGTCACGGTCGCTGGTGAGACGCTCGTAGAGAACATCGGTATCGGCCCCAAGCAGTCCCCCGATCTGTTGGGCAACCCACAACGGCTCCTCGATCTGATCGGGCACGGCAAAGATGCTCTGGGCTTG
>JAZFTN010000101.1:0-8421 GCA_036446715.1 Acidimicrobiia bacterium
GGCTCGGGTCAAGACCCTCGTCGTCGCTGCCGGGACCCTGGAGCGTCCCTATGTTTTCAAGGGCAACGATCTCCCCGGAGTCTTGCTCTCCACGGCCGTGCGCAGACTGATCAATCTCTATGCGGTCAAGCCCGGGGATAGCGCCGTGGTACTCACGGCCAACCACTCCGGTGACGCTGTCATCGCAGACCTGGAGCGAGCCGGGGTGGAGATTGCTGCCGTCCTCGATGCCCGAAACGGAGAGACAGTTGTCGAGGCGGCGGGTCGTAAGGGCGTGAAGACCGTCGTCGACTCGACCGGAAAGCGAATCGATGCCGACCTTCTGGTGACCGCTATCGGATGGACAACCCCCACAGCGCTGCTCAACATGGCCGGGGACCGGCCCGTCTATCACTCCAGGGCCGCACGGTTTCTCCCTTCCTCCTTGCCCACCAACGTTCTGGCGGCGGGTGGCATGGTCGGCGAGGGCACCACGGATCAGTTGATCGAGCACGGATCGGCGGTGGGGCGTGAGGCAGCCCTCCGCGCCGAGGCCGTCAAGGCAACCTGGCGAGGAGCAACTCCTGAGACCGCACCCAGAGAGATCCCGGGCCTCGACATCGACGACCACCCCGAGCTGCACCGATCAACTCATGGGTTTGTCGACTTCTCCGAGGACGTGACCTCAAAGGATCTCTTCTCCGCTGCGGCCGAGGGCTACGACTCGATGGAGTTGGCCAAGAGATACACCACAACCGGCATGGGATCCGTCCAGGGCAAGGTGGAGGCGGTCAATGCCCTCGCCGTTCATGGCGAGGCCGTGGGTGCCAGTCTTCTGGAGACTTCGACCACGACCTGGCGACCTCCATATGCCCCGATTCGACTGGCAACACTTGCCGGCAGGCATCACGATCCAATTCGCTATTCCCCCATTCAACCCTGGCACGAGGAACACAACGCCAGACCGCTCATCGCAGGACAGTGGATCCGCCCCGACCATTACGGCGATCCCGAAGCGGAGGTTCGCGCGGTGCGCAACGGTGTCGGGATCATCGACGTCAGCCCGCTGGGAAAGATCGACCTTCGCGGCGTAGATGTGCCCAGACTCCTCGAATTCGTCTACGTCAACAAGTGGTCGAAGCTGGACATCGGCAAGGTGCGTTACGGGGTGATGTGCGCCGAGGACGGGGTAATCATGGACGATGGCGTCACCGGACGTCTCGGCCCCGACCGATACATGATGTCGACGACCTCGGGAGGCGCCGGAGTTGTCTGGAACTGGCTCGACGACTGGCTGCAGACCGGCTTCCCGGAATGGGACGTCAAGATGACCGCGGTTTCCGACGGTTACGCCAGCATCAACGTCGCCGGACCCAACTCGCGAGAGCTGGTTGGCCGTCTCACCGACATCGACCTCGACCCTGAGCGATTTGGCTACATGGAAGTGAGGACCGGCACCGTGGCCGGAGTCGCCGATTGTTTTCTGTGGAGAATCGGATTCACCGGGGAGCTCTCCTACGAGATCCATGTGCCTGCCAATCACGGACTTGAATTGTGGGAGAGCCTGATCGAAGAGGGTCAAGATCTCGAAGTGAGACCGTTCGGGATCGAGGCGCAGCGAATCATGCGGTTGGAGAAGGGCCATTTCATCATCGGTCAGGACACCGATGGTCTCACTCAGGGTTTCGGCTTCGGTATCGACTGGGCGATCAAGCTGGACAAGTCCGACTTTGTGGGCAAGCCGGAGCTGGCCTGGCAGAAAGAGAGGGGCGACTACCCACATCTCGTCGCGGTACAGACCGAGGACCCCTCGATCGTCCCGCCCGAAGCGAGCCAGATCATCGACGACGAGGCCAAAATCATTGGGAGGATCACATCGAGCCGGATGTCCCCCACGCTCGATCGCTCGATCTGTCTGGCCCAAGTCGCCCACAACAGGGCTTCTGCCGGCGAGAAGCTCACCGTTCGGCTCCCAAATGGAGCGACCGAGCCGGCCACGATCATGGAACACCTTGCTCACTTCGATCCTGAAGGGACACGACTCCGTGTGTGACCTCACCCTCACCGATCTCGGCAAGACGCCCAAGTGGCGTCTCTTCGGCGATCACGCCGCCGAGGATTTGGCATGGTCGGTCAGCCCCGGCGAATGGACGGTCATCGGTGATCGTCCGGATGGCGATGTAGTGGACTTGACGTCAGTCCGGGCAATGTTCCGGCTGACCGGTGTAAATGCTCCGAGGATTCTGGCCAAGATCTGCGCTTTGGATCTTGGTGATGAGATGTTCCCGGAAAAGGCGGCGGCGCGCACCCTTGTCGCCGGCGTGGCAACCGAGTTGGTGAGGGATGACCAGGAAGGTGTGCGGTCCTATCTGATCCTGCCCTCACGGTCGTTTGGTCGGTACATGCACGACGTGATCCTTGATGCCGGCGGAGAGTTCGGGTTGGTCGGCACAAGGGTCTAGAACTTGTCGGACCCGTCGTGTAGGGTCGAACATATGTTCGGTACTGAGATAGAATTCGAGCTGTCAGCTGCTGATTTGGAGCAGATGATGGCGGAGGCCGAGGCCTTCGTTGCGCCGCATCGACAAGTTGGGCCTGGTGATCTGGAGACGATTCCCCCCGGTCCGCATCTGGCCGCAATCCTCTCAGCCATCGACCGGACCCGGCTGAACGGCCTTGACATGGTGCGGCTGATGCAGTGCTCGGGGCCTGACCACCGGCCAGTTGGCGGCGCGGATCAGACGTCTCTGTGTCGAAGCCGACCCTGACGAAGCCAAAACGAGATATGAGAATGCTGGTGATGAGCGTCGGATCGTGACGCAACCGGAGGTCGATGGGACCGCCAGTCTGTTCGGGCTGTCTCTCCCACCACATCGGGTCGACGCGGTCACCCGACGGATCAACAAGATCGCCAGAAGTCTGAAAAACTCTGATGATCTCCGTACCACCGACCAGATTCGGGCCGATGTCTTCCTCGACCTACTGAGTGGAGTCGAGTTGAACGACGCCAGATCAAGAGCCGTTGTCGACATCCCGGGTCGACCTTGCCACCTTCATCGAAGCCAACGACAACCCTGCCGAGATTCCCGGTTTCGGTCCTGTGATCGCTGACATCGCCCGCAAGGTGGTCGAAGAACAAGGAGGGCCAAGTGGAGATACGCCGTCGTCGACGAAAACGGCCAGACCGCAGACCCACGACAGCCCAGACCCGTGGCGTTCATGCCGCATATCCGACATGTGTGTTCCCCGGATGTCCCATGCCGGCCACCGACTGCGATCTCGACCACAGAAATGCGTGGGCGGATGGAGGACCTACCACAGAGGACAACCTCGCCCCTCTATGTCGACATGACCACATTGTCAGACACAACGGCTGAAAACTCGAGCGTCTCCCCAATGGCGCCCACCGTTGGACCAGCCGGCTGGGTCACACCTACATCACCAACGGAAAACTCACAATAACACCCAGGTCGATGACGAGGCGTCGGATATCTGCATTACCGTATCGATCTTGACCGATCGGGCATCGGCAGTATTTGATCAGGAGGGCTGGTGGGATCCGGAGAGTTTCCTCCATGGGCTTCACGCTCTGCTCGATCCGGTCCGTGGCCCGTATGTGACCACGGCCCTCGAGAAAGCCGGACTCGGTTCAGAATCGCGAGTTCTCGACGTCGGGTCGGGTGGAGGGTTCTTAACGGCGACGCTGTCGGATGCCGGATACGAGGTGATCGGAATCGACCCATCGACGACTTCTATCAGAGAAGCCAGAGACAACGTTCAGGCGCACTTCGCTGTTGCCGTAGGAGAGAATCTTCCCTTTCGAGATGACAGCGTCGACGCCGTGACCTGCTCAGAGGTGCTCGAACACGTCGAAGACGTCGCCGCGGTAGTAGCCGAGATCAGCCGGGTGCTCCGTCCCGGTGGCCTTCTCGTGTTCTCCATGCCCAACCGCACGGCGTTGAGTCGACTGGTTCTGATCGATCTTGCCCAACGATTCTGGCCCACAAGGATCCTCCCCTCCGATCTCCACGATTGGACTCGATTCATTCGCCCCACAGAGTTCCGCGAACTTGCGCAACGTCACAAACTGGTCGTCGGCGACGTCCACGGAGTGGCGATCCGGCTACGTCATCTTCCTACCGCCGTTGCGGCTCTCGTCGCCCTCCGAGCCGGCCGAATCACCTATGCCGAGGCGGGCTCGCGAGTCCATCTCCGCTTGTCGCGGGCGACCTCGATCGCCTACATCGGCGTGGCGACAAGGACCTGATCGACAGGTAGTGTCGTAGACCGCTGCTTCGTGGTAACGCACTCGACTAGTGTCCCGTCCGGCTGATCATGTCGCGAATTCGACGGGTCTGAACGCCGCTCGCTGCGTTCTCGTCCTCGACGTAGCTTCGGCTATGCCTGCGTCCTCGGCCTTGCGACCAACGCCCAGCCCTCGCCGACTTCATCAACGGAACAACCGGACAGGACACTAGGAGATGAGAGACATTGAGTTCTGACCCGGCGTTCCCCAGTGATCTGGAGATCGCTCGCACCGCCAACGTGAAGCCCATCAGGGAGATCGCCCTCGAAGTCGGGCTCGAAGAAGGCGACATCATTCCGTACGGAGACACGAAAGCGAAGATCCATCTCGACGCCCTGCGACGAATCGGGCCCAACCCGAAGGGCAAGTACGTCGATGTGACCGCGATCACACCAACACCGCTCGGCGAAGGCAAGACCACCACCGTCGTAGGTCTGGTTCAGGGTTTGGGAGTCCTTGGGCATCGCTCGATTGCATGCATCCGACAGCCCAGCATGGGCCCCACTTTCGGTATCAAGGGCGGAGCCGCAGGAGGTGGCTACAGCCAGGTCGTTCCGATGGACGAGTTCAATCTCCATCTCACCGGTGACATGCATGCCATCACGGCAGCACACAATCTGGTGGCGGCAGCCATCGATGCCCGCTGGTATCACGAGGGTCGGCTAACCGATGAGCGACTGGCAGAGTTGGAACTGAAACGACTCGCCATCGACCCGGACAAGATCAGCTGGCGTCGGGTCGTGGATGTCAACGATCGGGCGCTTCGCAACATCGTGCTCGGCCTGGGCGGATCGGCTGATGGACGACCACGAGAGAGTGGCTACGACATCACCGCCACCAGCGAGCTGATGGCAATCCTCGCCCTGGTAGACGGTGCCGACTACGCCTCCGCCTTGAAGAACCTCCGAGATCGGTGCGGGCGGGTCGTCATCGGCTCGGCCAAGGACGGGACGCCGATAACCCTCGAGGACCTTGGAGTCGCAGGTGCGGTCGCCGTACTGATGCGGGAGACCTTGCACCCCACTCTGATGCAGACACTGGAAGGCCAGGCTGCCTTTGTCCACGCAGGACCCTTCGCCAATATCGCCCATGGCAACTCGTCGATCCTTGCCGACCGGATGGGCCTTCATCTCGGTGATTATGTCGTCACTGAGTCCGGTTTCGGCGCCGACATGGGCATGGAGAAGTTCTTCGACATCAAATGCCGGGTATCGGGGCTGAAACCGGACTGTGTCGTCATGGTGGCCACGGTCAGGGCACTGAAGACCCATGGCGGCGGTCCAAAGGTCATTGCCGGTCGCCCCCTCGACCCGGCCTACACCGAGGAGAACCTTCCGCTGCTGCGGGCTGGCATGGCCAACTTGAAGTCTCATATTTCGACGGCCATGGGCTTCGGTATACCCGTGGTAGTGGCCATCAACAGGTTTCCCACCGATTCAAAGCATGAGCACGATCTAATCAAGGAGATCTCGCTCGCGGCCGGAGCAACAGCCGCCATAACCACCGACCACCATGCCAAAGGTGGTGACGGTGCCCTGGAATTGGCTGAAGCCGTGGTCGAGGGATGTGACCAGCCCGGTGATTTCAAGTACCTGTATCCGTTGGATCAATCCATCAAGACCAAGATCGAAACCATCGCCAAGAACGTCTACGGGGCCGGCGAGGTCGAGTACTCAACTAAAGCCGAATCCCAGATCGCCGACTTCGAAAAGGCCGGATTCGGATACCTGCCGATCTGCATGGCGAAGACTCATCTGTCGATCAGCCATGATCCGACGCTGAAGGGCGCCCCAAAGGGATTCACGATTCCGGTCCGCGAAGTGAGAGCCTCGGTCGGCGCCGGATTCATCTACCCCCTTCTCGGAGAGATGAGAACCATGCCCGGTCTCGGCACCAAACCGGCATACATGCAGGTCGATATCGACAAGGAAGGCAACGTCGTCGGTTTGTTTTGAGTAGCTTGGCCAAATGAGCTCACGATGGGTAAGCGTGATTGCGGTCACCGTCATTCTGGCGGCATGTGGTGAAGCAGCCACCACCGACGAGCCCACCACAACACCTCCCCCGGCTGCCGTCGCTGCCGTTACGGTGCCACCGTCAACGGACACGCAAAACGCGGTGCCCGCTCCTGAACTCGCCGGGACCGATTGGAACGTCACCAACTACATCCTGCCTTCCGGAAGCTTCACCAATGTCTGGAAGACCGAGATCACGATCGCTTTCGCAGCAGATGGAACGGTCTCGGGGACAACCGGTTGCAACGACTACCAGGGAACCTGGGAAACCGAAGGTGCCTACGACGAGTTCGAGTCAGGTGTACCCGATGTCAACGACGGTCAGGTGATCATGCTCAACGAACTCACCTGGACCGAGATCGCCTGTGACGACGAGGACATCATGGAACAGGAGGCAGAGCACATCGATCTCCTCCAGCAGGCCGGACGCTGGGTGATCATTCGAGGAGCCTTCCATCTCCGAAACTCAGACGGCCAATTCCTATTCGAGGCCGAACCGCTCCCCTAGGCCGCTGATCCGTTCCTCACCGCAGTACACGGTGAACCCTCCGTCGCGGAGAAACCCGACCACGGTCATCCCGAATTCCTCGCCCAACTCGACCGCAAGACTGGATGCAGCCGAAACACCACACAGCAGCGAGATCCCGGCCACGGCCGCCTTCTGGGTGATCTCAAACGACACACGCCCGGAGACGATCAACCCCAGCGACGGGAGGGGCCATCCCTCGCGGGCGAGATGGCCGACAACCTTGTCGACCGCGTTGTGACGGCCCACGTCCTCACGGACGGCCACGATCACACCGGAGGGGTCAAAAGCGGCAGCCGCATGAAGACCGCCGGTCGAGCGAAACGCAGCCTGACGCTCGAGAAGAAGCGGCGGCAGAGCGAGGATCGTTTCGACATCGACCACAGGGCCTGGAGGGGGTCGAGAACCGGCCACCCGGATCGCGTCTATCGAAGCCTTTCCACATACACCACATGACGATGTCGCATAGAAGTTGCGCTTGAACTGCTCTGGGTCAACCGAGAATCCATCCGCCAGATCGAGACTCCACCGCCCTTCGCCAAGTGATCGCACGCCGGAGACTGCCTCAGGGCCCGGGACGATCCCCTCGGTGATGGCAAAGCCGAGTATCAGATCGGCGTCATCACCCGGGGTCCGCATGACCACCGCCAGAGGCACTCCCTCTAGTTGTACCTCGATGGGTTCCTCAACTACCAGGTGGTCCTCGACCACTACTGCATCACCCCGAAATCGGACGACCCTATGAGTGGTGACCTGGTCAGTCATCTTTGGCGCTGACGTAGCTCCACCCGAATCGACCCTTGATGCACAGATTCCCGAGTGTCACGTCGTGATCGTGGGGTGATGTGACGCTGACGATCTTTCCGTCCTGGGTGTGCAGGTCGAGGTTGCAACCGACACCGCAATAGGTGCAAACCGTCCTGGTCACCTCCTGTCGCGACTCATCCCAGGTGTCGTCCTCGCGCATGTCGAACTCCACTCTGCCCACGAGAGCACCGGTCGGGCAGACTGCGATGCAGTTTCCGCAGTAGACACATGCCGAATCGGGCAGGGCGACGTCGAACTCGGTTGCGATATGAGCGTCGAAACCCCTTCCTGCGACCGTTATGGCAAAGGTGTTCTGGTGCTCGACGCCACAGGCGTCCACACATCGGTAACAGAGGATGCAGCGTCCATAGTCTCGAACGTAGAGGTCGTCTTCGATCTTGGGCGGTGTGGAAACGGTTGCCGCATTCGGGCCAAAACGATCTGATTCGGCCCTCGCAGCCCGCATCCACGAGTCGAGCTGATCGCCCGACCTGTTGAGCTCGCTTGCGGAGCCCAAAAGCTCCAGAACGAGTCGACGGCTGTGCTGAGCACGCTCCGTCCCGGTTCTGATCACCATCCCATCATCGAGAGCCCGGGAGCAAGACGGTACGAGGGTGCGGGAGCCCTCCAGTTCGACCACACAGACTCGGCATGCGTTTGCCGCCGTCATCGTGGGCCCGTAGCAGAGGGTTGGCAGGTCCAGCCCCACCTCGCGACACGCGTCGAGAATGGTCGACCCCTCGGGTACCTCCACCGTCTCGCCGTTCACCTGAGCCGTGATCGTCGAC
>JAZFTN010000102.1:0-3403 GCA_036446715.1 Acidimicrobiia bacterium
CAGCCATTTCGGTTTCCTTCTCCTTGGTCTACCTCAGTGAACCTGACTCACTGATAGGTCATTCCTGGTGGGCTAACCAACGCTGTGCGTCGATGGCGGCCATACAACCGGTACCTGCGGCTGTGACGGCCTGTCGATAGACGTGGTCGGCCACATCACCGGCGGCGAACACGCCTTCCACCGAAGTGGTGGTACCACCAACGCCAACTATCAGATAACCGTTGTCGTTCAATTCCAACTTATCGACGAAGAGTTCCGTCGTCGGCTTGTGTCCTATGGCAACAAACACCCCGTCGACGGACATCTGGTGGGATTCCCCGGTCAGGGTGTCTTCGAGTGTTGCCCCGCTCACCTGATCCTCACCATGGATCTCAGTGACAATCGAGTTCCACTTCACTTCGATCTTGGGATGCTCAATTGCCCGGGTCGACATGATCTTCGACGCGCGGAACTCATCACGTCGATGGACGATGGTCACCTTGGAGGCAAACCTGGTGAGAAACAGTGCCTCTTCCATGGCTGTGTCTCCACCACCGACCACGATTATCTCCTGGTCCCTGAAAAAGAACCCGTCGCAGGTGGCGCACGCCGAAACACCCTTGCCCGTGAGCCGTTCCTCGCCGGAGATCCCAAGCCATGTCGCCGAGGCTCCGGTGGCAATGACCACCGAGTCAGCGGTGTACTCATCGGCGCCAACGTTGACCTTGAACGGACTCACGGAGAAGTCGACTTCGGTCACGTCAACCTGGCGAAGCCGTGACCCGAATCTCTCGGCCTGCTTGCGGAATTGCTCCATGAGCTCCGGTCCCATGATCCCGTCCGGGAAGCCGGGATAGTTCTCGACATCAGTGGTGATCATCAACTGCCCGCCGGCGGCGGCACCTTCGAAGACAATCGGGTTCAGGTCGGCTCTGGCCGCATACAGGGCAGCGGTGAGGCCGGCCGGACCCGATCCGATGATTATCAGCTTTTCGTGTGTCATTCTTCCTCAATCCTCTTGAACCACAGGTAGGCACCGACTCCGACGAGCAGGGCACCCAAGACCGCGAACGCTCCCGCTGTGGTGAGTGGAATCTCCAGTGCTCCGAATATCGCCCACAGCAGGAATATCAATGCTGTGAACGCCATTGTCAGCGCCAGGATTCCCAACCCGGTGAGCTTGATGCCGTACGCGACACGGTCGACCGTCATTGCTCGGACCTTCTGTGCTACCTGCTCGAGAAGCTCGGCGAATCTAATAGCGTATTCCTGCATGCCGTCGTCAGGGTAGTTCTATGGTCCCGCAGACGGTATTTCGTGCTGTCTCATTCGAGAAAGGGATTCACCCGCCTTCAGACCGCGAACGGTCTTTAGACCGCGACCTCACCAGATTCCAACTGGTACCGGCTGAATACTTCCTCGTAGACGGTGAGGTAGGCCTGGTATCCGTGAGTCGTGAAGAAATCCATAGCTTTCCCTGCGGCCTCGAAAGCCTCGGGATGGTCGAAAGGCAGAACCGCCGCTGTGACGGCACTCGCATGCGCCCGGGACAGAGGTGGCATGGTTGTTTCCCAGAGTTCGAGCATCCTGGCACGAGCCACAAGAGCCGATTCGACGTCACCATCCAGGGCTGACACAACCATCGTCCCGAACTGACGGAGCCCATTGAGTGCTCGACCTTTCGAATCAAGCGCTTCAAGCTGGGTTAGGAGCCTCTTGGCGTTGTCGATATCTCCAATGATGCCGACACTTCCCACAGCCGTCTCTAGCAAATCGGGGTAGCCAAACGGGTCTATCTGACCTTCGATCGCCAGTGTGACCACGCTCTCAAGTTCTCCCTGGAGGTACATCGCGTTGGCGCGGATCTCAAACCCTCCAACGACGAGTTGAAGATCCTCGCTCCGGAGATATGTCTCGGATACCTCGAGAACGCGATCGTGCTTGACCGGATCCACACCGTCTCGTGTTTGCTCGAACCAGAATCGATTGCACTCGAAGGCAGCCTCCCAGAATTCGGAGAGGTCAAGTCGCTCACCGTCTTCGACGAGCGAGAAAGCCTTCTCGAGGTCACCCTCATGGAACATGGTCAACGAGTCATAGAAGAGCGTCCTGACTTGCCAGGCGATGTTGCCTGACTTGTTGATCAAGCGAGTTAGCTCTTCTTTTCTACTGAAGATCTGACTATCGACCAGCATCGACGCAGTGAGATTGTTGATTGCCCGTATCTCTGCATTCAATAGGCCACGATCGGCAGCCACATCAGCGATGCCCCTAAAAAGAGCGACACTCTCGACACTGCGCCCACCCTGCATCAGCGACATGGCCTTGTTGTTGAGGGTGTCGAGTAGCTCCTCGACCATGTCTAGTTGCTCTAGAAGCGGGAGTACGCGATCAGCAACCTCGATCGCCTCGGCATACCGTTGGGTGAGGGCCAGGGCCCTTGATGTCTCGCTGGCGAGCCGTGCCCAGGTCTCGTCATCGGTGTGAGGAGTCGCTTCGTATACCGGCAAGATGATCTCCCCCGCCCTGCCAGCATTGAAGTTTCCAGCTAAGGCGTGGGCGAGGCGCGTGGCAGCGGCGGCGATGCCCTGGGCATCACTCATCTCCCGGAAATACTCGAGGGCCTCACTGCCGACCTCAAACGCCAGGTCTTCCCGGCCGGACTTCTCGAGACATACAGACAGCTCCATCTTCAACTCGGCTATCTCCACTTCGTCCGAGGCCAGTTCGATTGCGTGCTGATATAGGGAAACGGCCTGCAGGTCGGAGCGGAGAGCTCGTGCCCGCTCCGCAGATGCGATGATGGATCCCCGGGCGCGGTCCATCAGATCCTTGTTGCCGGGATCGGCAGACGCTGCACTGGCGTAATGACCAGCCACGACACCGGCCAACTCCGGATCGTCGAGCAACTCCGTTCGACGGGCGACCTCGAGGTGACGCTTTACCCGATCAGACTTCGGCAGACGACCGTAGGCGACCTCGCGGATCAAACTCTGCACAAACCGATACTGACCACGTTCCGGCGAACGGGGGTCCTCATCCAACTCGAGGACGTCTGCTCGAACCAACGCCATCAAGGTCGTTTCCAACTCCTCAGGCCTTACTTCAGCCATGTCGGCTATCCCACCCAGGGTGAAGGAAAGCCCGAGCACCGAAGCGTCCTGGATCACTGCCACCTCATCGGGTTGAAGACGATCAAGACGTGCCCCGATGATGGCGCTGACACTGTCCGGTATGGCCAACTCGCCGGGGTCGCCGACCAACTCGTATCCTTCGTCAACGTCCACCAGACGGCCCGAGTTGATGAGCATGCGGACGAACTCAACGGCATGTAAAGGCACGCCGGCAGTTCTCTCGGCAATACGGTCCACCACACCCTCAGGCATCCCCGGTGCAAGACCGGCGACCAGCTCCTTCATGGCCC
>JAZFTN010000103.1:0-5497 GCA_036446715.1 Acidimicrobiia bacterium
CGCTCACCCATAGGCGCGTCAGCAAGATTTGATCTCAAGACGATTTCAGCCGTCCAGAAGTGCTGCCAGTTCAGGTGGTCGACTGGCAGGTTCGGATTTGCCTCCGCTTCTGATCGTTTCCTTCGACCCGTTTGATCAGGGCCGATGCTTCCGGGACTCTTTCGGGGGATGTCGGGCGGCGGATCGTGTTCTGTGCAGCTCTTGGAGACCTCGTGTCCTCTCGGATAGCGTGGACACGTGGAAAACCTTCCGGAGCGGACCGACCTGGGATACCTTCTGGCCCGCGCCTCGCAGCGCTGGGACGCGCTTCTCGCAGAGCGGTGCAGGGCGCACGGTTTTCCGGAGGTGCGACCGTCCTTCGGGTCGATCTTGCTCCCGTTGTTCGACGACGACGGGCTTCGCATTGGCGACCTGACCGACCGGGCACGCATCGCGAAGCAGTCGATGACGACTCTCGTCCGTGACGCAGTGGCCGCAGGTCTCGTCACGCGCGAGGTCGATCCCGAAGACGGGCGATCCCATCGGATCTGGCTTACGCCGCGGGCCTTGGAGTTTCGAGCCGTGGCCGACTTGATCCTCAACGAGATGACCGACCGACTGATCGCAGTTGTCGACCCCGAGTCGGTGGAGATTGTGTCGCGCTCCCTGGCAGCTGTCAAGAGCCTGCCACTGGAGAACAATTCCTAGACGACCAAGGACACCAGGAACGCCGCCTCTAGTGTCATGAATACTGCGAGGGCGACGACTGCGGCGATCCCGCGATGGTCGTGCCGCTTGAAACGGAACAGCCTGGCAAACAGTCCTGCCGTTGCCATCGGGCTCGCGCTGAGCCACAGATCACGTCGGGCGCCCGGTCCGGCGATCCGCATCACCTCGTCGACCGAGCCCATCGCCCTCGCCACCGGACCCAGCATGGCCCTGCTGTGGCGCTTGGTCGAAGCGATCCCGTCGACCAGACTCTTGAGCGCCTCTCCGATAGCACCGTCGTCTCGGGCCCAGTGTGCTCTGAACACGACCTCGCCAGTCCGATCGATGAGAAAGGCGGCATTCGGCTTCCCGTCCAACAGTTGGTGGAGCGCACCGTCGAGCGTATCGACGGCTACCGGGTAGGGCACGCCGAACCGGTCGCGCAGAGAGCGTGCATGATCTCGTTTCTCTTCCTCTGATGCGGGTTGGGGATAGTTTGCTCCCGGGTGTGCCTCGCGGGTGTTTAGGAGCACGAAGTCGATGTGTTCTCCGAATTCGCCGTGGAGGGCGTCAATCACCGGAAGTGAACTATTCGTCATTGGGCATGTGATTGATCCTGTGACCAGGAGGAGCGGCTTCTCTCTATCTCCCCCGATCTGAATGGTGCCGTCGTCGAGCGTGGGCAGATCGTATGCAGCGAGAGAATCGCCCGGTGCGAGAGCATTGTCACTGAAGCGCAGGTCCTGTAAAAGCAGCTTGGGTCTGAACCGATCGTATCGGTAGGCATCTCCCGTGTCGGAAAGGGGATCGGTTCTCTCGATGGTTCGCATGGGGGCCTCCGTGAAAAGCATTTAGTACGGTATCGGACTACTTCTCTAACACTCGATGCCTGTTGGTGATTCCAAGGTGTTGACGGCAGGGCAGCTGAAGGTTGGGTGTCGACCACTTCGACCTGGTTGTCATAGACGAAGCTCGCCGCTTCGCTTACCGGAGGTACAAGGCGATATTCGAGTACCTCGACTCGCTACTCGTCGGACTTACCAATTTAAAGGGGGGGTCTGGCTTTCAGGTCGAGTCCATGCGGTACTGGTGTCGGAGAAAGGACTCGAACGTCCATGGGGTTACACGACCCACTAGGCCCACACCCTGGTGGGCTAACAGCCATCTCAGTGAACATCCCGGCACGGAACCCCGTCACAGCGGGCTCCCCGACGTCCCCGAGAAGTTGGGGCTATGCGGAGAGCCAAGAGAGGTTTCACGAAGGTGTGATCCCGGAGCAGCCACAAACCCATTCGAAATCCCCTATCCCCCACCTCTGCACGACCATCCGAACCATGATCCGAATCTCGATCCCCACCAACCACAGCAAAACATCTCCCTGACTTCAGAAAACCGGGAACGCTCCTCGAGCCGACCACACATTTCCGCGGGTCCACGAGATACCGTCCGGTGGCTCCGGTGTCATTTCGTCAGCCTCATCACCCCCGCTCCGACGCCTCGAGGTCCTCCAACCAAGGCAACCTCATCTATGGACGCCAAGCGGAGGGTTACATGGGGTCGAATGATCGTGTCGGCAACCCCACGACCCTCATCTTTCCCTCTCACCAGCCGCCCATAAGTGCCGCTGTGTGCGCCCCCGGAGCTGAGCTCGAGCGCACCCTCCCGCTAGGTCCAAAGTCGACGCTGTTGATTTGCTCGGCTCATCGAATCGACCCTCACCGCTGGCACTCCGAATAGTCACCTCTCCGACAGATCCCGAATCATGGAACCGAACTTTGGCGTTCGTCACGAATATCAGCGCGCAAGGTTCCACCAATCTGGGAAATGATATGAATGCTCAACGGACACCCGTCACGACCACGCCGTGCGACTGTCATGCCGATTGGCCCGCAACCCTCGGCGATCAGCCGGCCGGCGGCGCACCGCACCGAGCGAAAAGACAATCCCCATGATCGAGGGACCGTTCGCGATCGCCTTTGGTGCCGGTTTGGTGGCGACGATGAACCCATGCGGGTTCGCGATGCTTCCTGCCTACTTGTCGTACTTCATGGGCCTGAAGGACGACGAGGAGACGAACCGGGCGGCCTCCCTCCGCCGTGCGCTTGTCATCGGTGGCGTGATGTCGGGGGCTTTCCTCCTGGTGTTTGGCCTATTCGGGTTGGTGATCACGGCCGGGTTCCGAACGGTCATCGACTGGATCCCCTACATCGCACTGGGCATTGGTGGTCTCATCGTTGTGCTCGGTGTTGCGATGCTTCGCGGATATGAGCTGACCGTCGCGCTGCCTAAGGCGAAGAGAGCCAAGAAGGGCCAGGGTCTGCGTGGTGTATTCGGGTTCGGACTCTCCTACGGGGTTGCTTCTCTCTCGTGCACCCTCCCGGTCTTCCTGGCGGTGGTTGCCACTCAACTCACGGCAGCGAGCTTCATTTCGGGGGTCGCCACGTTCGTCGTTTACGGCGTCGGGATGTCCATCATGCTGGTCGGTGTCACGGTCGCGTTGGCGTTCGGCAAGCAGTCGATGGTGAAGAGGTTGCGGAGCTCGGCTCGTTACATCAACCGCGTCTCTGGCGCCGTTCTCGTCATCGCCGGCGGCTACATCTTGTGGTTCTGGGGTACCAACCTGAGCCGGGGCGCCGATGCTCTTGGTGATCAGGGCGCTTTCCGATTCGTGGAGACGCTGTCACAACGGGCGACCGAAATCTTTGGGGAGAACGCCTTGCTGTGGGGAGTCATCCTCGTGGCCATCATCGCTGCGGTCGTCGTGTATGCGTTCAGGGGCTCCGACGGCGAAGAAGAGGGCACGGTAGAGACCAGTGGGTTCCGCTGGCGAGGGTCTCGCATCATCGCCGCTTCCATTGCCGCCCTGGTATTGGCTTCTGCGACCGGAGTGGTGGTCCTTCGCAATGTATTGGGAAGTTCAGATTCCGATACCGGCCCCATCGCCGCTGCTGTAGCTCCGCGCGGTCCCCGTGCGCCCTCGTTGGCGTTCCCGCTGTTCGACGGGTCCACGGCAACCTTCGCCGCCTATGAGGGGGTACCACTCGTTGTGAACTTCTGGGCATCGTGGTGTCCATCGTGCGTTGCTGAGATGGCGGCCGCCATTCGGCCCGTACAGGAATACGCCGGTGACCATGTCGGCTTCCTCGGTGTCAACCTTCAGGACAGCCGGACCGAGGCCCTCCGGCTCATCGAGGAAACCGGGGTGCAGTTCGATCTAGCCGAGGACGACGGAGCGCTCTACCAGGAGTTGCAGGGCATCGGCATGCCGTTCACCGTTTTCATCTCTGCCGCGGGCGAAGTCGTCGAAAAGCACAACGGACCGCTCTCAAGGGGCCAGCTCGAGGACAAGATTCGCGAGAACTTTCCCGACTACAGAGCGTCGGGGCCCGTTGCTGGTGATTCCGACACGGCCGAGCCGCCAGTCATCGAGGACGGTGGCCCGGCTCCGAACGGCCCCGAAGTCATCGTCGACGTCGACGTCCAGCTGCCTCCCCAGCTGGCCGGGCTTCAGGGGTGGGCTACCGATTTCACCCGCCGAACGATCGACAGCCTCGACGAGCTGATTGCCGGCATTCCCGCCGCCGACCCCAGGGACATCATCCCTCCGTTGGACAACCCGGAGTTCGAACGGGTCAGCGAGGCTGCACAGTGGCTCGATTCCCGAGAGCCGGGTGTGCTATTCGCGTTGGATGGAGACGCCCGCTTTTACCCCCTCCGAATCCTGACATTCCACGAGGTGGTCAACGACAACTTCGCCGGTCGGCCGGTTGTCGTCACCTATTGCCCGTTGTGCAACACAGCGGTCGTGTTCGATCCAGTCGTGAACGGCCAGGTTTTGCGCTTGGGTGTCTCCGGTCTCCTTCGCAACAGCGACCTGGTGATGTGGGACAGCTCGACCGAGACACTGTGGCAACAGATCACGGGTGAGGGGATCGTGGGCGAGTTGGCGGGCACCCAACTCCAGTTGCTCGGCTCCTCGCTCGTTCGCTGGGGAGACTTCCAGTCCGAATTCCCCGCAGGCACCGTGCTGTCGCGTCAAACCGGTTTCACCCGGTCCTACGGTCAAAACCCCTACCGTGGATACTCCTCCAGTGACCGGCCTTTCCTCTTCGACGGTGAGCTGGATGAGCGTTTTCCAGCGCTGGAGCGGGTTGTGGGTGTCACCGTCGACGGACACGACAAGGCGTACCCGTTTAGCGTCATCTCCCAAGTGGGGGCCGTCAATGACGTCGTGGGTGACACACCGATCGTGGTCTTCTGGGGAGCCCCAGACACCGCAGACGCCTTGGACACGGCAGATATTACCCAAGGGAAATCGGTCGGCACCGGTGTCGCTTATGACCGAACGGTCAACGGAACCGTATTGACGTTCGTAGCCAACGGCGACGACAGTTTCACCGACCAGGAAACAAACACCACATGGAACCTCCTGGGCAGAGCGACCAGCGGCCCCCTCGAAGGAACGCAGCTCGACACCGTCGTCCACCGGAACGACTTCTGGTTTGCCTGGGCGGCGTTCAACCCCGACGACCCCGTGTTTCTAGTCGTAGCCGCCTAGCTAGAAGGGTCGGCTACTCAGACCTTCGGGGTTGAAACGCTAAATCTCCACGGCAACCGAATCCACCGCCCATAAGTGCCGTTATGTGCGCGGTCTCGCTATCATCAGAGGCACGTCGTGAACGCTTCCGGCGACGCTAAACACGGAAGCAGAAACTCGGTTAGGAATCTTTGGGCCTCGCCACCTTCTCGACGCCAGAAGGAAGGCAGGTCCATTTCCTATTTCTGGACTCAAGAATCTGGGTGGAGCGCA
>JAZFTN010000104.1:0-4064 GCA_036446715.1 Acidimicrobiia bacterium
GCGGGGAGTCGAACCCCGGTCCGCTAAGCCGTCAGCGCCGGCATCTCCGAGCGCAGTCGTCAGCGAGCTTCGACAACAGGAACTCTGACGACGAGTTTCCCTGCGTCTATCCAGAATTGATCTTGACCACACGGTCCCGGAGTCCCGTGCGGAGCATCCCGCATTGCGACGCCCTGACCTGACCGGGCGGGAACCAGCCAGGAGGACGGGCTACTTAATTAGGCAGCCAGGGCGAAGTTATCTTCGGCACCTATTGGTTGTTCCGGTTTGTTAACGAGGCCCCGGAGACCCCGGCTCGCTTCCAACGCATCAACACTCAACGTCGAAACCGTTTCACCCCCATTTCGGGTGTTGGGTACAAGGGTACCGGCACACCGGGACAAGAACAATGCCGTCCTGGCGCTTTTCCTTGCGACCATGCTTTACCTGAGGTAGTTACGCCCGTATCCGGGCGTAACTACCTCAGGTACGCGTTCAGGAACGGTATTTGCGAGTGGCGCGCTCCATCTCTCGGGCGTGCTCACGCTCGCGGAGAGTGTGACGCTTGTCGTAGGTGGTCTTGCCCTTGGCGAGACCCAGCTCGATCTTGGCCTTCCCATCCTTGAAGTAGACCTGGAGCGGGACCAGCGTCAACCCCTTCTCGGCCAGCGAGCCGGCTATCCGGTCGATCTCCCTGCGGTGAAGCAGCAGCTTTCGCTCACGCTCGGGATCGTGGCCGCCTTCGTGGGCGAAGTCATAAGGGGAAATATGAGCCCCCACCAGGAAGACCTCGCCATGGTCCACCTGTGCGTAGGAGTCTTTCAGCTCCAGCTTGCCGGCACGAAGCGACTTCACCTCCGAGCCTACAAGCACCATTCCCGCCTCATAAGTCTCGACAATGGAGTAGTTGCGTCGGGCGCGTCGGTTGGTCGCCACCACCTTGACCTGCCCGGGGTCTTCCGGGCGCACTAGAAGCCGGCGGGTGTGTCGGGCCCGGTGCCATCGGCGTCCCGCAGGTAACGGCTCAAGCCCATGAGAGACCCAACGATGCCGGCAACGGCACCGAAGGCCAGGAAGAGCAGCCCCCATCGCAGAAACCAGTCCTGACCGACATCGAGGCGGAACAGGGCGAATCCCTCACCGGCACGAGCCAGACTCGTCGAGCCCAGCCAGACGGTGAAGACAGCAAGGGTCGCCCCCGCCACCCCTTCGATCATCCCCTCCAGGAGGAAAGGCACCCGGACGAACCAATTGGAGGCGCCGACCAGTTTCATGATGGCCACCTCCTCACGGCGGGCATAGATCGCCAACCTGATCGTGTTGGCGATCAGAACGACCGCGGAGAGACCGAGAGCAACGGCCAGTCCCAAACCCAGAACGTTGAGGACCCTGGAGAGGTTCTGAAGCTGCTCGATCGAGTCGGCTGCCGTGGTTACCTGACGCACTACCTGGACCTGCTGATCCAGCCGGAACTTGACCGAGTTGTGCAAGGCAATGTCGACCAGCTCGATACGGACGGAGGCCGGAAGAATCGTCGGGTCGATGTCGAGCAGCTCCTCCTGCCCTGCAAACAACTCCTGGTACTCGATCCACGCCTCGGCCTTGCTCACGTACTTGGCTTGATCGACCTCGTCCCAACCCCTCACGTCTTCCAGAAGAACCTCGTGGGCGTTCGACGGCACGCCGTTCTCGCCCGCATCGTTGAGAAAGGCGATCACATGGACACCGTCCTGCCAGGCAAGCGTGTTGATGCGAAGTATCTCGTTGACCACGAGGGCGCCAAAGGCAAGTGTCAGCGAGATGAACACGGCCAGAATCGCCCCCGCAACGATGAGGAGGTTGCGGCGGAGACTGACAAAGGCCTCCCTGATGAGGAAGAGGATCCGACTCACTCCTCCTCCCCCAAACCCTCATAGGTCCCCACTGCGTCGTCCCTCATGACCTTGCCCTCATCGAGGGCGACCACACGCCTCTGCATGGCGTCGACGATGGCGTGATCGTGCGTAGCCATCACAATCGTCGTTCCCGTCCGGTTGATTCGGTCGAGCAGTCTCATGATCCCCACCGATGTCTTGGGGTCGAGGTTTCCGGTGGGCTCATCACAGAGCATTATCGGAGGCCGGTTGACGAACGCTCGTGCCACCGAGACTCGCTGCTGCTCCCCGCCTGAGAGCTGACGGGGATACCGCTTCGCCTTGTCTGCGAGTCCCACCAGTTCGAGCACCTGGGCCACCTGCGGAGCGATCACGGACCTCGGACGTCCAAGAACCTCGAGGGCAAAGCCCACGTTCTCAGCGACGGTCTTGTTGGGAAGAAGCTTGTAGTCCTGAAAGACCGTTCCCACGGATCGTCGCAAGAACGGAATCTTCCACTTGGGCAGGGTCGTGATGTCCTTGCCTGCAACCCAAATCTTCCCACGGGTCACCGGCTCATCCCTCAGCATGAGTCTGATCAGCGTTGACTTGCCCGAGCCTGAGGGGCCCACGAGAAACATGAACTCCCCCTTCGGGATATCGAGGGAGACGTCGTTGGCGGCAATTGTGCCGCCTTCGTAGACCTTGCTGACGTTTTCGAGTCGGATCATTCGAACAGGGGGGAAGTCTGCCAGGAACGGATTGATTGGCTGCGGATAAGAAAAACCGTAATCGTGTTACTCGAGCTAGTTGGAATCACTCAGCGCCTCGTACTTGGCCCTTCGATAACGCAAATAGGCCTCGACAAACCCCTGAAGGTCGCCGTCGAGAACACCCTGGACGTTCCCCACTTCGTACTCTGTTCTCAGGTCCTTCACCATCTGGTACGGCTGGAGGACATAGCTTCGAACCTGACGACCCCAGGCGGCCTCACCTTTCTCGCCCCGGATTTCATCGAGGTGAGCTTGACGCTCGAGTCGGGCGCGCTCGGCGAGACGGGCCTTGAGCATTGCCATGGCCCTCGCCTTGTTCTGAAGCTGGGATCGTTCGTTCTGACACTGGACGACGACCCCCGACGGTATATGGGTGATCCGCACAGCACTGTCGGTCGTGTTGACGTGTTGACCGCCGGCACCCTGGGAGCGGTAGGTGTCGATCCGAAGATCCTCCTCGTTTATCTCGATGTCTGCCTCGTCGCCGAGATCAGGCACCACGTCGACACCGGCAAAGCTGGTATGACGTCGGGCGTTGGCATCGAAAGGGCTTATGCGCACCAGCCGGTGCACCCCCCGCTCCGACTCGAGGATGCCATAGGCGCGATCGCCTTTGACGGTGAACGTCGCCGACTTGATTCCGGCCTCCTCACCCTCGGTGACCTCTTCGACGGTCACGGAGAACCCGGAGTCGTTGAGAAATCGTTGGTACATCCGGGCCATCATTTCGGCCCAGTCCTGGGCGTCAACCCCGCCCGCTCCGGCATGAACGCTGAGAATTGCGTCAGCCTCGTCGTACTCGTCGAAGAACAGTGACTCGAGCTCGAGCTCGTCGAGAGACGAACCTGACTCCTCGAGAAGACCGATGGCTTCTTCTCGCACCTCTGAGTCGTCGGCCTCGGCTGCCAATTCCAACAGAACCTCGGCGTCATCGATCTGGGATGCAAGTCCATCGACCTTCTCGAACAGCGCCTCGTGGCGCGAGAGCCGCCGGCTCACCAAACGCGCTTCGTCGGGGTCATCCCATAGATCGGGAGACGACACCTTCTCACGGAGCTCTGAGAGGTCTGCGGCCTTGCCCTCGAGGTCGAGGAACAATCGAGCGTCATCGAGACGCTTTCGCAAGTCGGCAACCGCCGCCTGGGGGTCTTTGATCTCCACAGCCGGACTAAGTCAAGCCGCGCCGTGACAACGTTTGTACTTCTTGCCGCTTCCACACGGGCAGGGATCGTTGCGCCCGATCTTCTCGGAAGTAGCGGGCTTCCTCGAAGCCGTGCTCCCGGCGGGTGCGGCCTGTACTCGCTGTGGCGCTGTCTTCGGCTGTGCCAGCTCGACGTGATAGATGTATCTCACAGCGTCCCTCTTCACGGAGTCGACGGCGTCGGTGAACATTTCAAACCCCTCACGTTGATACTCCGTGAGCGGATCGCGCTGGCCCATGGCACGAAGCCCGATTCCG
>JAZFTN010000105.1:0-7917 GCA_036446715.1 Acidimicrobiia bacterium
CGACGATTGCCATTGCCTCCAACGCCGGTGACTTCGGTGAGGACTCCGCGGAAGGCGCCAAACTGGCCGCCGCGGCTCTCGGTCTCGAGATCGTCTATGACGGCCAGGCCAAGATAAACGCCGCCGATGAGGCATCGCTTGCCGAAGTGGCCAATGCGATTATCGGGTCCGGCGCCGACATCGTCTGGGTGACTACCTCGCCTGGGGCGTTCAGTGGAATCTACGGCCAGACGCTGGCCGCAGGCTTCGTTGCCCGGTGGTCCGGTTCGTTCGTGGGCTGGAACCCGGCGTTCCTTGCCGAGGGCTCCGCCATCCGCGATGCCGTGCAGCGTGACATGGTGTTCGCTTTCCCGTTCGCCCCGTGGAGTGCGGATAACCCCGGCACGACCGCGGCCCGTGAGCTGCTCCTGGCAGCTGACCCCGACATCACCCCATTCGAGTACTGGCTCGAGGGCGTAGGTGAGGCTCTCCTCATAGAGCGGATACTGAATGACGCCTATGACAGCGGTGACATGACCCGAGCCGGGGTCCTTGCGGCCGCCAAGAGCCTGGAGTCGATGTCCTGGGATGGCCTCTGGCCCGACCAGGGATACGTTGGGGAGCCCAACGACATCGTCCAGCGAGTGGTCAGTATCGTCAGGCCCAGCGCGGCGGACATCGAGGCCGGTGGGTCCGGAATGGAATTGCTCGAGGCGGACTATGTCCATGAAATCGCTGCAGCGTTCCAGTTCGACGAGGCTTGCTTCGATGCGGGCTTCGGAGGCTGAGTAGCTGACGGTCATGTGGGGTGGCCTTTGGGTCACTCCACATGACCGGACGTGAGCTGTGCGTTGTGAGTGGGAGCGGGCCCATTCACAACCCAGAGCCCATGGAACACAGTCTGTGCTAGCCGTTGAGAATCTCGAGGTCGTCTACAACGACGTCGTTCTGGTTTTGCGCGGCATCTCCATCGAGGTTCCCGACGGCAAGATCGTCGCCCTGCTCGGTGCCAACGGTGCCGGCAAGACCACCACCCTTCGCGCCATCAGCGGTCTTCTCGATATCCACGAGGGCGACGTCACCAGGGGTGAGATCCACTTCAACGGTGTCGACATCACCGAGGAGGACCCCTCGAAGCGGGTGCGCCGCGGCATTTCCCAGGTCATGGAGGGTCGTCGGGTGTTCGCCGAGTTGACGGTCGAGGACAACCTCAGGGCCGGCGCCTACATCAATACCAACAGTTCGAAGGTCAAGGCGGCATACGACCGGGTGATGACCATGTTCCCGAGGCTGGCCGAGCGGAA
Source organism: Acidimicrobiia bacterium (assembly GCA_036446715.1). Lineage (GTDB taxonomy): Bacteria > Actinomycetota > Acidimicrobiia > Spongiisociales > ZC4RG35 > SZUA-217. The sequence continues at coordinate 1,284 of JAZFTN010000105.1, forward strand.
GACGGCTACTGCCGGATACCTCTCGGGTGGTGAGCAGCAGATGCTGGTGATCGGTCGGGCCCTGATGCAGGACCCCAAATTGCTCATCCTTGACGAGCCTTCCCTGGGACTGGCGCCGCTGCTGGTGCAGGAGGTCCGCGACGTGATCGTTGACATCAATAGTCAAGGTGTCTCGGTCTTGCTGATCGAGCAGAACGCCAACATGGCGCTGTCGATCGCCGACCACGGCTACGTCATGGAGACCGGGAAGATGGTCATGGACGGCGAGCCGGCCAGGCTCCTCAAAGACGAAGACATTCAGGAGTTCTACCTGGGTCTTCGCGCCACCGGCGAGCAGAAGTCGTTCCGCGACGTGAAGCACTACAAGCGTCGCAAGAGGTGGCTTTCGTGAGCGGAAAACTGCTGCAACGACGGGTGGAGAGGTCCGGCTCCGAGGACTACGACCACCTGCTCGATGTCAAGGACGTCCATCTCGCCTTCGAGGGTGTCAAGGCTATCGACGGGGTGTCCTTTCACGTCGACGATGGTGAGCTCTTTGCGATCATCGGTCCCAACGGCGCCGGCAAGACCTCCCTTTTCAATTCGATCAACCAGGTCTACAAGCCTCAGGAGGGCGACATCTTGTGGAAGGGTGAGTCTCTCAGGGGTCTCAAGCCCAACAAGACGGCCGAACTGGGAATTGCTCGCACGTTTCAGAACATCGCTCTATATCCACACATGACGGTGGTGGAGAATCTTCTCACCGGCCGACACGTGCGGATGGAGGCCGGCTGGCTGGCCGGGTCGGTCTGGTGGGGCAAGGCCAAGACCGAGGAGATCGAAAACCGGGGGATCGTCGAGGACATCATCGACTTCCTCGAGATCGAACAGTGGAGGAAGTATCCGGTCGGCTTGCTTCCTTACGGCATTCAGAAGCGGGTTGAATTGGGACGCGCCCTGGCGATGGATCCGGAGTTGCTGATGCTCGACGAGCCGGTCGCGGGCATGAACCTCGAGGAGACCGAGGACATGGCCCGGTTCATCCTCGACGTCCTGGACGAGTTGGGGATCGCCATCATCCTCGTGGAGCACGATATGGGCTTGGTGATGGATATCGCCGACCGAATTTTGGTAGTCGACTTTGGCAAGCCGATCGCGACCGGCCTGCCCGCCGAGATACAGCGGAACCCAAACGTCATCAAGGCCTATCTGGGCGAAGAGCTCGAGACCGCCTAGTCGGATATCTGTTTTAGCGTTCTCCCAATAATCGCCAGGCCCCAGGCAAGAGAAGTCCGGCGCCGGCAGCCTTGATCAGGTCACCCAGGAGAAATGGAACCACGCCCTTCTCCACGGCCTCAGCCAGGGGCCATCCGGTGGCCAGCATCAACCCGATGACACCAAACCCATAGATCACGCCCGATCCGAGAAGAAACGCCGTGAACATGGTGGCAAATGTCCGATCTTGTCGCCGCTCTGCCATCCAGCCGACGAGACCGGCGGCAAAGATGAACCCGATCAGGTATCCGCCGGTTGCTCCCCTGATCACATCGACACCGCCCGACGCGTCGGTGAACACAGGGAAGCCGAGGGCTCCGATTGCGACGTACAGCATCTGTCCGGCCGCACCGAGTTTCCAACCGAGCGCCGCACCGGTGAGTAACACGGCGAAGGTCTGGCCTGTGATGGGGACCGGGGTGAAGGGGAGTTGAATCCGCCATTGTGCGGCGAGGGCGGTCAGGCCGGCGGCCGCCACCACCAACAGGACCGAGACGACTCTCGTTTGGGGTAGAACTCGCTGGCTGATTACGGCCGTGGTCATGGCTGCTTTATCTCCTGGAAACCGAAGCTGATTGACAATACGTCTAAGACTCGAAGTGTCAGGTGACCGTTACCCTCACGAACATGGAAGCTGAGAAGAAGCGCAGCTCTTTCTGGCCCCTCTATCTGATAGGGGCCTTGGTTGTTGTGGGCGTTATGGGTGTGATTGCCTGGAACATCGACCTGCCCTACCTGGCTTTCTCCGCCGGCCCGGTGTCCGATGCCGCCGACTCCGTTGTGGCTGAAGACGTCGACATCTATCCACCGGATGGTGAGCTCCTCATGCTCACTGTGGTGAGCCAGGACGTGAATGTCTTCGAGGCGCTGATCGCGGGCATCGATCCGACAATCGATCTGGTTCCCAAAGGTGCCTTTCGTCGTGCCGGGGAGTCCGACGAGGACTACCGAAACAGGGTTCTCCAACAGATGGATGACTCCAACTTCCGCTCGATATCGGTGGCTCTCGATTATCTCGGATTGGAGATGATTCCCACCGAAGTCGTCATCAATGAGTTCGTGGAGGGCGTCCCGGCAGAGTCGGTTCTGGAATTGGGCGACACGATCATCGCCGTCAATGGTGTGACTATCGCCAAAGTCGAAGACATTCGCCAGGTCACCGAAGGCATGTCCGTCGGAGATGTCCTCGCAATGACAGTCATTCGGGAGGACATCGAAGTCGATGTCAATGTCGAATTGGCGGAACGGGAAGATGAGCCGGGCGTTGCGATGATCGGTGTCATCCTGGGCGAGTTGACCGGACCGCCTTTTCCCTTGTCCATCCAGGCGGGGGATGTGGGCGGGCCGTCGGCCGGGATGATGCACACCCTGGCCATCATCGACACTCTCACCGAGGGTGAGCTGACAAAGGGCCATGTAATAGCGGGCACCGGGACGATCAAAGTCGACGGTACGGTCGGCAACATTGGCGGCATACGCCAGAAGGTCGTGGGCGCTGAGGCCGCCGGCGCTGAGTACATTCTCGTTCCACAGGGCAACTACGACAGTGCCCTCACCGCCGAGAGGACCGTTATCGAGATCGTTCCGATCGGGACCATCGACGATGCCATCGAGTTCTTCGAGAGGCTCGAAGCCGCGTAGTCAAAGCCTCTAGAGGTCTGTCGTCCAAATAGCTACGCGGTCTCACCGGCCCTCGACGCCCCTGGCGGCGTCCTCCGCCTCGACGCATCTCGCCGATGCCCCTTCGTTGTGCGTCCTGGCCAGATGACGCCGATGACTCGGCGACGCCGCGGCATCAATTGAGCGACAGACCTCTACTGAGACTCTCTGTTCAGTATCTTCTATGACTGGATGAATGCTGAGACCACCCCCGAAGGCCTGAGGCGTGTCCGATTCAGGAACGCACTGAGGGGAGTTGATCGCGCCCAAGTGGAGGCTTTCCTAGATGTGGTCGCTACCGGGATCGAAGATCTCGAGGCCGAGAAGCAGCGTCTCGTCGCGCAATTGGGGGAAGCAGCCTCGCGTGACCTGGAGTCGGAGTTCGACAAGGTTGGTCGCGAGGTGAGCGGAATTCTTCAAGCTGCCCGTGAGGCAGCGGACTCAATGCGCGAACGGGCCAGTATCGATGCGGCCAGATGGCGCAGCGAATCGATGGCCGAGGCGGAAGCCACGCGCAAGGATGCCGCTGGGGACGCCGAAGCACTGCGTCGCGACGCCTGGACAACCGGCAGCGAACTTCTCGACCAGGCAGTCGAGGAATCGACGAACCTGCGTGATCAGTCCGATCGAGACGTGCTCACGATCATGGGTGAAGCCGAAAGAGAGGCTCATCGGCTGACCTCCGGCGCCCGACGCGATGCCGAGGACCGACTTCGCAAGACCAGCATGGATGCCGAGAAGATGACATCTGAGGCCACCAAGCGACGAGACGAAATAATCGACGCCGCAAATCGACAGGCTGCCGCATCCCAGGAGCGAACTCGGGCCCTGGAGCAGCGTCGGGATGAGTTGTTGACAGAGCTCGAGAACGTCCGTTCGACACTGACTCGTTTGGAGGGGTCGCTCGAGGAAAAGCGGGAGACCCTCGACTTATCAGCCGCCGACACCACCAGCGTGAGAGTGATCCAGCCAGGCCCTGCCACCGAGGAGAAGACCTGGGAACTGGGAGAGACAGTGCGGTTGGTGAGGACCGACGACACACCGGAGCCCGAGCCAGAACCCGAGCCCATCCCGGAACCGGAACCCGAGTCCCAGCCCGAGCCCGAACCTGAACCGGAACCGGAACCCGAACCAGAGCCGGAACCGGAACCCGAACCAGAGCCGGAACCGGAACCCGAACCTGAACTCGAGCCAGAGAAGTCATCCGACGATGAGGTGAGCGCTCTCTTTGCCTCCCTTCGTGGTGGCGAGCACTCGGAGGGCGCACCTCCGGTCATTGAGAAAGCGAATTCTGTCGATGCGACCGAATTGGCCCCTGGCAAGGATTGGTTGGAGGAGAGGGATTCCCGGCTGCTCCCGATCACCAATCGGGCTTTGCGCGGGACGAAAAAGGCCATCGCCGATCTGCAGAACATCGCTCTTGACGGTCTCCGAACAGATGTGGATTGGCGTCCTGATTCCGCGGACATGGTGGTCTCGCTTCAGGCGGATCTGATAGCCGTCTGGGCTGAGAGTTTCGCCGCCGGTCACGGCGTGGCAGAGGAGATGACCGGGTCGAAGCTGAAGCGGCCAGCAACCCCTCAGTCAGACGCAGCCAACGAGTTTGCGTCTTCGCTGGGCGATGCTGTCTCCAGCGCTCTTGATGAGGCCGGCGACGGACAGCGGGAACGTCAGTCCGCTGCGTCACGCGTTTTCCGGGTTTGGCGGACGGACGAAGCGGAGCGCCGCATTCGGGAACTCGCCATCCATGCCTACGAGCAGGGTATCGAGATCTCGGTAGCGGCCGGCTGACAGCCTGGCGCGGGCGGTTAGTCCGGGCGACTCTTAGACTCCACCCCGATGTTCACCAGGGTCCCATCGAGCTACCGGCCGGAAGGACGACGCCGCACCGTGACGGTGGTCCTGGCTATTGCCGCGGCGATTTATCTCCTGCTGACAGCCGCAGGAACTTTGTGGACCGATTTCCTCTGGTTCGACTCGCTCGGCTTCCGCAACATATGGCTGCGGAACTGGAGTCTCTCGATTCTGCTCGGAGTATTGGGCATCGCTTTCGCCTTCTTGGTCTTGTGGGTCAGTCTTCGGCTGGTCGATCGTTTCTCCTCGCGGTGGGCGCCGTTCGACCTATCCGAGGAAGAGGAGTTCATCGAGCGATTCAGGGAATGGATTGAACCGAGGGTGCGTCAGATTCGCATGCTGGTCACGGCCGGGCTTGCAGTGATTCTCGGACTGACCGTCGCCACCTGGAGGGACCAAGTCTTCCTCTTCATCAACCACCAGCAGTTCGGCACGCCAGATCCGTTATTCGGTGTCGATCTCGGCTTCTATGTCTTCAGACTCCCACTGTGGGAGACGACGGTCGATTGGGTCTTCAACGTTCTCGTCCTGGCGACGATTGTGGTCGCCATTGCCCAGTACCTGAATGGAGGGATCCGCTTCGACGGTCGACGATTGTCCACCTCCCGTGGGGCCAAGATCCACATCTCAGTGATGTTTGCCCTCATCGCGCTGGTACGGGCGGCCTCATATCGACTCGACATGTTCGAATTGCTGTTCTCGAACAACGCAGAGCCGAAATTCTTTGGACCGGGCTTCACCGACATCAACGCTCGCTTGCCTGCGCTCAACCTGCTTTTTCTAATCGCTCTCATCGCCGCAGTCCTGTTTATCGTCAACATCTTCAGACGGGGGTGGTCGCTCGCGGGGGTGTCGGTGGCGTCGTGGATCGTGGTGGCGATTGCGGCCGGTGCCATCTATCCAGCGATCATTCAGCGGTTCAGCGTCACGCCCAACCAGCTCGAGAAGGAGATGCCGTACATCTCCGACAATCTGAGGATGACCCGAGAGGCGTATCAGTTGAGCGACGTGGAGGTGCGAAACTTCGCAGCCTCGAGAGACCTCACTGCGGAAGACATCGAGAACAACTCTTTGACCATTGACAATCTTCGCATTTGGAGCACCTCTGTTCTTCCCAGAACCTATCAGAACTTTCAGGAATTGGAGCCGTACTACGCCTTGAGCAAGGTGGACACTGATCGATACCTGACGGACGGCATACCGAAACAGGTGATGGTCGCCGTTCGTGAGCTGGAAGAGCTCAATCTTCCAAGAGATGACTGGCAGAACACCCGGCTGTTCTACACGCACGGCTTTGGAGCGGTCGTCAACGCGGCCAATGTCGTCCAGTCCGATGGTCAGCCGAATTTCCTGCTCAAGGACGTACCACCCGTCGCATCCGTCCCCGCCCTGGAACTCACCGAGCCCCGGGTTTATTTCGGCGAGACTTACCAGCCAGGTCGGCCGGTCATCGTGAAGACCGGTTCTGCACCCCAAGAGATTGACATTCCCACTCCGGAAGGCACCCAATACAACCAGTATGCGGGTGAGGCCGGTGTCGTCATCGACAACATCTGGAAACGAATCGCATTTGCCTTCAGATATCGGGACCTCAACCTTCTCATCTCGAGCCAGCTCCGACCCGACAGTCGGGTGCTTGTAGAGCGAAACGTCGTTCAAATCGTCAGGAGCGTTGCTCCCTTCCTCTCCCCCGACGCCGATCCCTATCCGGTGATCCTTGACGGGAAGATCCTGTGGGTACTCGACCTGTACACGACCACTTCCTTCTACCCCTACTCCCAGCCCGTCGATTCGCAGGCCCTTGCCCGGCTCACCGTCGCGTCGAATGTTGAGCGGGGAACCAACTACATCCGGAACTCGGTCAAGG
>JAZFTN010000106.1:0-6534 GCA_036446715.1 Acidimicrobiia bacterium
GACACCGGCTGAATCGTCACCGACTTCATCCCCGCCACCGAACCGGCAAAGGTCACCATCCCCGAAACCGGCGCATGTACTGCATCGCCCACCTCGGCGCCGAAATCCACACCCCAATGTCCTCCGTACTGCCCACTTGGGGAATAACCGGCGACGATAGGACCGTCCACCGGAGCGGTCAGACAAACGGTTGCGATGACAAAGGCGATCAACATCTCTCCCCCGTCGTCAACATATCGCCTGGCGCTTTTAGAAGCTAGAGGTGTGGTCGCTACCTTCCGACATCAGAAGGGATGACGATGACAGAAACACGACTTGGCTTGATGGGGTTCGGCCGGATCGGTCGCAACGTCTTCAGACTTCTTCACGATCGTGATGATCTCGACGTAGTGGCCATAAGCGACATCGCTGATCCGTCGGCGCTCACCTACCTTCTCAAATACGACTCGATCTACGGTCGCTTTCCTATCGAGGTTTCCTACGGCGACGGTGTCCTCGATTACGGGACCAAGCAGGTTGCATTCACGGACGCTCGTCTGCCTTCCGACACCAGTTGGGCGAGCCTCGGAGTCGATATCGTGCTCGACACAACAAGTCGCTACCGCAGCCTCCCCTTACTTCAGGGACATTTCGACAGTGGCGCTCGCAAGGTGGTTCTGACGTCGAGCCCCGAAATCCCCGGCGAGATTCCTCTGCTGCTGAGGGGGATCAACGACGAGATCCTCGACGACAACCCTGATGTCATCGCACTGGGATCGAACACCTCCAACGCGGTTGCGCCCATTCTCCGAACTCTCGACGAGGCCTTCGGTCTGAGACGGGCCTACATGACAACCGTCAAGGCAATGTCCAACTCGGGTCGTCTCGCCGACGTACCCACCGACTCGTTTCGAACGAGTCGTGCCGCCGGAGAGAACATCATTCCCTCGGAGACCAACTCCGCGGAGATCCTCACCCAGGTACTCCCCGAGTTGGAAGGCAAGCTGTCTGTTGTGGCCCTCAACGTCCCGGTGATCGACGGTTCGACTGTCGACATGGTTGCGGAGACCGAACAGAGCACCGACGCGACGGCAGTCAACGATGCGATTCGCAGCGCAATCGACGAGAAATATGCAGGGGTGATCGAGTACGTGGATGACCCGATCGTCTCCTCCGACGTGAGGCTCGACCCCCACTCCGGGATATTCGACAGCCTCGCGACGTTCGTCACCGGCGACAACCTGGTGAAGACGATCACATGGTTCAACAACGGGTGGGCGTATTCGCACCGGGCCGTCGAGGTCGCGGCAGCAATCGCCGGGAACGGAGGATCGAAATGACCAGGGTTGCCATCAATGGCTTCGGCCGCATCGGCAGAACGGTGTTTCGCATCATTGCGTCCCGGCCGGAGTCCGACATAGAAATCGTAGCCATCAACGACCTCTCCGACGACGACATCCTTGGCTACCTGCTCGAGTATGACTCGGTGATGGGTCGGTTCGACCAGACAGTCTCAATACAAGACGGTCTCATGCGAGTGGGCGACCACGAAGTCAAGATGCTGATGGAACGCGATCCGACAAAGCTTCCATGGGCCGAGCTGGATGTCGACGTGGTTGTCGAGGCCACCGGGGTATTTCGAGACCGTGCATCACTCCAACGTCACCTCGACGCAGGAGCCAAACGTGTCGTGCTCACTGTGCCCGCCAAGGACGACATCGACGAGACCATCGTCCTGGGAGTCAACGACGAGAACCTCGACGCCGACGATCTGATCGTTTCCAATGCGTCCTGCACGACCAATTGTCTCGCTCCGCTGGCAAAGGTCCTCGATGATGCCTTCGGGATACGAAAAGGAGTGATGACCACGGTTCACGCATACACCAACGATCAGCGACTTGCCGACGTCCCCCACGCCGATCTCCGGCGGAGCAGGGCCGCGACCGAGAACATCATCCCCACTACCACTGGCGCCGCCAAGGCGGTCGGGCAGGTGCTGCCGAATCTCGACGGAAAACTCGACGGAATGGCCATGCGAGTTCCGGTGCCGGACGGATCAACGGTCGATCTGGTCGTGGAACTCGACACCGATGTCACCGTCGACGAGGTCAACGCAGCCGTCAAGGCCGCCGCCGAAGGAGAGATGGCCGGGATTCTCGAGTACACCGAAGAGCCCATCGTCTCCACCGACGTCATCGGCAACCCTCACTCATCGATATTCGACGCCAGCGGCACCCACGTGCTGGGAGGAAATCTGGTGAAAGTCATGTCCTGGTATGACAACGAATGGGGCTATTCGAACCGGGTCGTCGACCTCATCGAGCGTCTTGCTGAGATTATTGAAGAGGACGAAGCGGCCTAACTGCCTGCTGGACCGACACGGGGCGAATGAACCATATCGCCGCGAAAGTCACCACGGCCGCCAGGGCCACAGGCAGGGACCTAGACCCGGTTGCGGTGGCTATCCAACCCGCGGCCGCAGGGCCAAGCGATCCGAACACGAGAAACACAAAGCTGAGAAGCCCCATGGCGGTGCCAAGGCTGGTCTCTCCGAATACACCCCTTGCGTGCATTCCGGTTAGCGGTGAAGACGCTCCGATTCCGAAACCCGCCAACAGGGCGTAGGACGCAGCCAGGACCGGGTTCCCGGCGAATGCCAGAAGAAGAGCCCCAAGACCGACAGCCCCGAACGCAAGCCGCAACGATCCTGCGATGCCCAACTTCGAGATTATGGGCATCAACGGAAGCCGACCGCCCAACTGGGCAAACCCCCGGAACCCGGCCCAGAATGAAGCGGCCGTGAGCGTCAGGCCCGCCGCGGTCATCGCGGGCACTTGATAGACCAGGATCGTCGCCACACCCATGCCCACTAGACCCTGGGCAATCACAAACCGTCTGGTCTCGGATACTCGCAGCGAACCAAGAAGCTCGGTCCAGATATGGCCGCCTCCTGGCGTTCCTCGAACCCGTGTGTCAACAACAATCGACCCGACGGCCAGAGCAACAACAGCCGACAGGGTCGTGATTCGCAGAGTCAATCGCCAGCCGACCGACTGGACCAACCATGCGGAGACAGGCATGTATATGGCGCTGGCGAAGGCTCCCCAGATCGTCAGCACGGCAATGGCCTTCGTCGTTGCCTTGGGGGTTATTCGAACCGCCGCGGTCTGGGTGATGTGATAGAAGCCCAGAGCCCCAAAGGCCCCTCCCCCAATCGCAGCCATCACTGCGAAAGTGACGACCGACTCGGTTGAGGCGGCCAACTGAAATGCGAGGAGTCCGGCCACGGCAGCGCCGGCGAACACAACCCGGCTTCCGCTGCGATCTAAAAGCCAGCCACCTCCCAGCGAACCGAAGCCGGCCACCATCGAAGCAACGGCGAACGACGTGGTCAGGACCGCTTCGCTCCATCCGGTGTCCTCGATGATCGGGTCCAACAAGACCCCGAAGGAGTAGTACCAGGACCCGTACACGGCGATCGTGATGACACCGAGCACCCCAACCCGGACGGTTGGGATTCGAACCTTCGACTTCGGCGCCATTCGTGGAGGCTATGCGACTCTTCCGGCGGAAGCTACCGCCGACGGAGGTGATGCGGGACTAACTCACTCGAGAAGCGAGAGAACAGTGGATCTGAAGTCGTTCGGCTGGAATGGTTTGGTAACGAAAGCATCGGCTCCACCTTCGTTTGCCCTCCGACGTGACTCCTCCTCGGCGTGTGCCGTCAGGACGACAACCGGTATTGTCTTGGTGAGGTCATCGCTGCGAATACGGTCGAGAACCTCCCAGCCGTCCATGCCCGGGAGTCCGATGTCGAGAACCACGAGATCAGGAGACTCCGAGCCAACAGCCAGAAGACCGGTCTTGCCATCATCACGGGTGACGATCTCCAAATCAGCTGCACGGAGACAGACCTCGATCAACCGTCTGATCACGGCCGAGTCCTCCACAACGAGAATGCGTGAGCCCATTTTGATTTCACCTCGGTATTGAGCCCGCCTTGGGGGCTTACGGGAGGATCATCGGCAGGTCAGTTGGTCAGGTTTAGACATTCTGAGAAGGCTTGGTCGAAGGCAAGGTGAGGTTCTCGATGAACTCCTCGAGTTGGCGCAGGGTTCTCACCTCATGGACCGACGTGGAGTGTTTCGCGTAATGAGACATAGCCGAATCGCCTGTGTCCCAGTAGGAGCGTGGCTCGGGATTGAGCCAAAGGACGGCCCTGGCAGCCTTTGCGATATCCCCCAGAACAGCCTCGCGAGGGGGTCGATAGTTGTTTCGGGCGTCACCAGAGATGAGCACGGTGGTTCTCGACGTCAATTGGCTGCCATATCGGCTGTAAAAGGTCTCCAGGGAGTTCCCGTAGTCGGAATGGCCGTCGAGCCAGACCACCTCGGCCTCTTTGGCGATGCGACTGACGGCAGAGCCGAAATCGATTCCCGGTCCAAAGAACTCTGTCACCTCGTCAACCGTGTCGACAAAGGCGAACGATCGGAGTCTGGAGAACTGGGTCGACATCGCATGTGTGAATTGAAGCGTGAATCGGGAGAACGTGGCCATCGAGCCTGAGATGTCACAGAGCAGCCACACTTCGGGGCGGTGGGGCCGGGGATGCCGGAACTGTGGGTCCGCCGGAACTCCACCGGTGGCCAGGGACCTTCTGACGGTGCGACGGAAGTCGAGACGCCCGCTGCGCTTCCTGCGACGCCGCGCCAGTCGCGAGGCCAGCTTCCTGGTCAGAGGTCCGATGGCTGCCTCCATGGCCGCAAGCTCGCTGGTGGTGGCGTGCATCAAGTCGACATCCTCAACCAGTGGACGCCTCAGCGTGCGAGCCACAGCCTCTCGACCACGGTCGGCAACCAGACGACGTCTGATCTCCTCCTGGATTTCCTCACGCAGCTTCTCCAGCCTCGCCTCCACATCCTCCTTGAGAAGACGTCTCTCGAACTCCGAGAGATCTTCCTCTGACATCAGGGCCTCGATCAGGTCGGCCTCGAGTTGTGCGAGATCGAGGCGTCGCAGAGTCCGGTAGAGGTAATAGGTCCCTCCGACAGGTCGGCCCGGCTCCATACCGGCAAGTTGTTCTACGGCCTGACGTGCCCCCCGTCGCAACGACTCCCCGTCCATGCCGGCCAGAGCCTCCAGAAGTGCCTCGATGAGCCCGTCGAGGTCGAACTCGATCTCAGGGTCGAACGGTTCGTTCCCTGGCACGGGAGACGGCACACCGTCGGCACTTCCTGGATCGTCCGATTCGGCAAGACCCGGCACATTCGAGAAATAGACGTCAAAAGCGGTGTCGAATGCGCGCTCATGTCGGATGCTCTTGATGAGCGTGGCGCGCAGAGTCTCCCGAAGCGCGATCTTGTCCCCCAGGTCGATGGTCTCGACTGCCTTCATTCCGTCGATCGCTTCGACCATCGAGACGGGGACACCGGCCTCGCGCAACTCATCGACAAAGCCGGTGATGACACTGATCACGTCGGGCGCACCTCAGTCCTGTTTACCTGATGTGAGCTCTTTGGCTGCTTTCTCTATATCGGTCTGATACTTCAGCAACACGTGAAGCGTGTCACCGAGCACGTCTTCATCCACATCTTCAATGGAGAGTGCCAGAAGAGTCCGTGCCCAGTCGATTGTCTCTGACACCGAAGGGGCCTTCTTCAGGTCGAGCCCACGAATCGACCTGGCGACCTTGGCCACTTGATTGGCGAGATGATCGGACAGTCCGGGCACCTTTGCGGTGAGTATCTCCTTCTCCCGCTCGGCATCCGGATAGTCGATGTGAAGAAAGAGGCACCGACGTTTCAGTGCCTCGCTCAGCTCTCGAGTGTTATTCGAGGTGAGAAACACCATCGGTTGGCTGGTGGCGTACATTGTCCCGAGTTCGGGAATCGACACCTGAAAATCGGAGAGAATCTCGAGCAACAACGCTTCGGTCTCGACCTCGACCCTGTCGATCTCGTCGATCAGCAACACCACGGGCTCGGGCGAGCGGATCGCCTCGAGAAGGGGCCGGGTTAGAAGGAACTCCTCGGAGAAGATGTCGTGACTGATCGAATCCCAGTCATGGTCAACCTCGGATTGGATTCTCAGCAGTTGCTTCTTGTAGTTCCACTCGTACAGGGCTTTCGCCTCATCGAGACCTTCGTAACACTGGAGCCGAATCAGAGACCGACCGGTGATCGCGGCCACGGCCTTGGCAAGCTCAGTCTTGCCCACTCCCGCCGGGCCCTCCACCAGCACGGGCTTGTCAAGCCTGTCGGCGAGGAACACCACCTGGGCGATGCGCTCGTCGGGCAGGTAATCGGTGGCAGTCAACGCCTCGGTTACCGCTCGTGGACTGTCGAATTCCATCTGTCTCCTGGGATCGAGTAGCCATTGTACGGGTGGTTGTGGCGTCACATTCGACTCGCCCCCAGTTAGCCTGGACATTCTGAGCTGAACAGAATGCGGCGGAAATGCGAATAATCATCGTGGGTGCCGGGGCCGTCGGCTCCTATCTAGCGGAACGGCTCTCGGCCGAAGGTCAGGACGTCGTCGTCATCGAGTACGACGAGA
>JAZFTN010000107.1:0-8823 GCA_036446715.1 Acidimicrobiia bacterium
CCTTGCAGCGGGTGTTTTCCCTGTATGACCTTGATGTTGACATTGCATCAGCAACATCAACGACTATCGTGTTCAACGCTGCCGAGATGATCGGCATAGATGATTATTACAACGGCATGACGATTATTGTTTGGGGTGGGACCGGCATCGGCCAGTCACGTGTTATCACTGATTACATAGGTTCTAGCAAGACGGCTACGATTTCCCCACCGTGGGGTTTAGACCCCGACACAGACTCCGATGTGATGATTATTCCCGGTTCCGGCGTCCCTGACGTGAACGTTGCTCAGTGGTTGGGGACTGCGGCTGCTACTCCGACTACGGCTGGTGTTCCTGAGGTGGATGTTGTTCAGCTCAATGGGGATATTCAGGCTGCTATCTCCCTAGGGGTATTCTGGGACGGAGTGTGGAACAATCTTGACATAGATGTAGATTCAGCTACTTCTACCACGATTGTGTTTGATGCGGCTGGTATGAGTGCCGCGAATGATTTCTACAACGGTATGGTTGTTCTGGTTTATTCGGGTACGGGCCTGGGGCAGTCTCGGGTAATTACGGGCTATGTGGGATCTACGAAGACTGCTACCGTGTCTCCTGCTTGGGGTACTAATCCTGATAATACATCCGATATTCTTATTGTTCCCGGCCCCGGTGTCCCTGACACGAATGTTGCTCAGTGGCTCGGTACAGCCCCTCTTACCCCCAACACCGCAGGGCTTCCACGGATTGACGTGGACCGAATCAAGAACGACTCCGCTGCCGGTGATGCAATGGCCCGGATCTTCGGTATCGGTACGATCTTCGAGGACACCATCACGGCTGCCACAGCTACTACGGTCACTCTTTCGGGGGCCACCAACATTCCTGCATCATCGGCCGGTAATGACGATCTTCTAAACAACCGGATTCTAATTGTCCAGTCCGGCACCGGAGCCCAACAGGTCCGTGTAATCACGGACTACGACGGCACCACACAGGTCGCCACGGTCGCAACTTTCGACATTACCCCCGACACTACTTCTAGCGTTGTAGTGTTGACCGTAATGATCGACCCCTCAAGCTCGCTCACTGTTGCTGGTATCGCTGACGGGGTTCTCGATGAGCTACTGTCAGGTCACACGACCGCAGGTTCTCTCGGCAAGGCTGTCGCCGATATCGAAACCGACACTGCCGCCCCGGAACCTCTTTCACTCGGAACCTGATAGGATTCAGTTATGGGATTTGTCTCGAACGCAAACACACTTAGCACTGTCGCCGAAGTTATTGCTACGGGAAAGAACGGCGGCGATACGGGTATTCTGGTCTACAACACTGACGCCACCATCACGGTCTATATCGGTGCTTCTGATGTTGACGCAACCGAGGGAGTCCCAGTCCTTGCACTCGGATCATACTCGGCTGATATTCGCGCCTCTGAGAAGGTCTATGCGGTTGCCGCATCGGGCACCCCAGTCATTGTGGTTCAGCTCAACAACCAATGAGGTAGTCTAGGACTGTGCCCGCACAGTTCAAGCCCCTCACCGAAGAACAGCTCAAGCTACTCACCCCCGCCGAGCGGGCGCAGTACAGGTCTGGCCTTGAGAAGATCGAAGCTCTGAACTCCCCACTGGGGTACGGGCAGTATTGCTCGAACATGCGGGCCTACGACCACGTTGTGGTGACCGAGAAATATCTACTCGCAACAATGCACGGCAAGCTCTATAAGAGCGGAATCGGCCCCGTCTGCGTCTTTAAGCCCCATCCTGACTACCCGGACGACGAGTTCGAGGGAACGTGGGTACACCCCATCACAGGCGAGAAGGCCATCTTCAATCTCGCTCTCGCCAAACCGCCTCGGCACGGAAAGAGCTTCCATATCTCCGAGCACTTGCCCGCATGGTTCCTGACTAAATACCCCGACCTGCTCGTTGGGTTAGGTTCCTACAACTCTGAGTTTGCTGCCCGCTTCGGGCGCAAAGCCCGTGAACTGGTCAAGGCCCACCCCGAGCTAGGGGCATTAGTCAACAAGCACGTTCAAGCCGCCGACTTGTGGGAGATTGAGGGCCACCGGGGGCACATGCTCTGCGCTGGCCGAGAGGGTGGCTTCACTGGTGAGGGCTGGCACCTCGGAGTTGTCGATGACCCACTCAAGGACGCCATCGAGGCACTGAGCCCCACGACCCGCGGGAACTTGGAGAACTTCTGGGTATCGGTGTTCGAGCCACGTCGGATGCCGCACGAAGCTCGTATGCACATGATCTACCCGAATGATGGTCACGACCCTGGTCTGTTCAGTATATGTATACTTATGGCCACTAGGTGGCACCAGGGTGACCTCTGGGGTTACGTCAAAGAGAATGAGGATGACTCATGGTACTTCCTGAACATGCCAGCGCTCGCCTTCGAGGACGAAGAGTCACCGGAGTACGGGGACCCAGGGCGGTGCGTGCTTGGACGCTCGGTGGGCGACCCACTGGAACCGAGACTCTACAACCGGAGCAACCTCCTAGCGAGGGCCAATTCGCCAAAGGGCAAGTTCTGGTTCAACGCTCTGTGGCAGGGGACGCCCAAGCTCGAAGCGGGTGGCATCATTCCGGCGAGCTTCGTGCGTTACTCGCTACCGCCAGTACCCGAGCACGAAGAACCCCTACTCGAACTTCCGAATAAGGAGATCATCAAGAAGATCCGGTGCTACGAGTTCGCCACTGTGGACCTCGCTGCCACTACCAAGACTCGTTCCGACTACAGCGTCTACGCCCACTGGCTCGTCACCCCTCTGCCCAATCGGCGCCTCGTACTGTGGGCTGTGCACCGCCGCAAGCTGGAGACCCCGGACTTGGGTCCGTGGATTCGCAGGCTCACTGAGCAGTACCGCCCGTCTTATGTCGGGATTGAGAACAAGACCTATGGCCTTGCCGTACTCCAACAGCTCCGCAAAGAGGGTGGCGTTACCACCCGGCCGCTCGAAGCCGACGGAGACAAGCTCTCCCGAGCCCTCCCCTTCGGTGACTTGGTTCGTGGTGAGCGAGTAATTGTTCCCGAGGACGCCTCCTGGCTGGAGGACTGGGTTGACGAGCATCTGGTGTTCGACAAGGGCAACCACGACGACCAAGTGGACTGCTCAGCCTACGCCGCCATAGCGTTCAACGCCATGCCGCAGCACCTCAAGACCAAGAATGAGAGACCCCGCACGATCGAAGAGATGGTGGAGGCTGACATGGATGCCGTCTCCCGTGGGCGCAAGCGCCGCCGCCGCACAGGGAGCATACTTGGCAGGTGGTAGAGTTGTTTGCAGCAAACAAACCGCACAAGGAGACAAGATGAGATTCTATTGGCTACCCGACAGCAAATCACTTAGGGTTCAACGAAATTCGGGCGTGGGAATCTCTATCCTTATCCCGGCTGTTGAGAATCCGATGGGGGAGCAGCTTCTTGCCCTTCCATTGAGAGAGACTGACGCTTATCATTTGATTGAGCAGTTGCAGGAAGTTCTATCAGGAGCTAGGGAGGAAGCCTAATGTCATTCCGAGAGACCCCCAGTTACAGCCGCACAGCGATCAACGCTGGTGACTTCTTCAAGAATCATGGCCGTCAAGAGTTTCGAGATGAAGAGACTGGCGAGCTGCGCTTCGAGCGCACTTGGATGGTCGAACGTTTGATCGACGTTGAGGACCTTGGCAAGACTGTCGAGTTCGGTGAGAAGACCGTCATCCAGCTCGCCCGAGCTATTGGGTACGTGTCCAAGTATTTCCACCAGATGAACAAGGAGAAGCTCGCTGACGCTCGACTGCGAGTCACGGAACTGACGCAGACTATCGAGGATCTCAAGGCCACCAACAAGATGCTCATTATCCAGATGGCCGAGTACGTCGCAATGGACAACATGGCTGCGGAGTTAGAATGATCTATCTCGCTTTCGGCGCTCTCATGTTCATCTGTGTATTGTCAACACTTTTCGTGATGCTACAAGGTAGGTTGATGCTTTCCATGCTTAAGAAGGCTGGTCTCGTCGAAGCCAACGAGGCACTGATCCCCAGGTTCCGCCCTCGTAAGGACCAGGCCATACCGGTCGGCGCCGCACCGGAATCATTGGATTTGACCAACGCACCGAACCTACCGATCGGACTCGACGGCAGCTCGTGATACTGTAGCTATCTATGGCCCAGTCCGTCCTTCCAGCTACCCGTGCCAAGGTCGAGCGAATGATCGCCGACCAGTACGGGCCTGCTTTCATCATCGACCGATATGCGGCTGCGCTGGCAACGATCCGAAACCACGTCAATGAGTTTTGGCTGAACCACGCTTTCATCATCAACCACCAGTGGCTCTTCGTATCCCGGACTACCGGCGCTCTCGAAGACATGCCGGAAGAGCCGGATCGAGTGCAGGCCACGATCAACCGTATGTGGCCCAACAGCCGAGTAATGATCGCCAAGCTCACACAGCGGGAGATGCCATTCGAGGTGAACCCCGACGCAGCGGACGACGCCACAGTCAAGGGCGCCCGCCTCGCCGAGAATGTGCTCTCCAGCACAGCTCGGGACCATGACTGGGAAATCCTACGAGAGATGAACTCCTGGTCGGTACTCAAGGGCGGCACCGCAGCTATGTCGATCTCCTGGGACGCTGACGCTGGCCACACGTCGGCCTATGCCGCAGACAGCGGCGAGGAACTCAAGGGCGGCGACACCGTTGAGAAAGCTCACTCTCTGCCCCAGTTCGTAGTCGAGCCCGGCGTTAAGGACGGCGAGAAGGCCCGCTACTGGATCGACGTGGACGCACTCCCACCCGAGATGGTCCAGGCACAATACGGCCTAGAAGAGCCGCCATCCGCAGATATCACCGCAGGCGCGTCTCCGCTTATGCGGGAACTGATCTCGACATCCACCGTGGCCCAGTCCACCGGGGGCGGTCGCCAGCCTGATCTCACACTCGTTCTCACCTACTGGGAACGTCCGAATACCCTGGCCCCCGAGGGCCGCTGGTCTGTCGTTGTCGGAAACGAGATCGTTCAAGGCCATGACCCGGACAACGGCAAGGAAGCCCACTGGCCTTTCCCGTGGACCGATCGTCTAAACCTCGTCATCATGCGTGAGACGATGATGGAGGAAGAGTGGACCGGCCGCACCATTATGACTGCCGCTCGTCCGATCCAGGTCATGCTCAACGCTGCCTGGTCCTCGATCATCGAGCACATGAAGCTCGCTGGCAACGCCCGCCTCGTAGTGCCGCAGTCCAGTGTCGATATCTTGGAAGACATTACTGACCTTCCCGGTGACATAATCATCATTCCTGACGGGGCACAACAGCCGAACTACGTGCAGCCTGCCCAGCTTCCCGGCTGGATCATCGACCTGCCCCTTAACCTGGCCGTCCAGCTCGATGACGAGATGGGTGTCCACGATATTTCTCGGGGCAACGCACCGGCCAATCTCGAATCTGGATTCGCTCTCTCAATTCTCGCCGAGCAGGACTCCACCCCTGTCGGGCGGATCTCGAAGGAGATCGCTCGGGCATTCTCAAGGCTGGCCACGATGGCCCTCATGCTCTTCGAGCAGAACGTCATCGAGACCCGTGAAGCTACGGTCATGGAGCAGGGCCAGATCCCCATGCGTACCCGCTGGACAGGCAAGGATCTCCACGGTCAAGTGCACGCAATCGTACCTCTGGAAAGCATCATCCCGAAGAGCAAGGTGGAAGCCCGCCAGCTCGCAAACGATATGGTGGAAATGGGAATGATTACTACGATGGCTGAGTTTCTGTCTGTCGCTGAGATCACAAACTCCGGTGACATTCTTGAGAAGATGGACCCCGATCTGTATAAGGCTGAGCTTGAGAACTCCGACATGGCCGCAGGCCGCATCGTTGTCTCTGCCTCGTTTGACAACCACGAGATCCACATGAAGAGTCACAACAACTTCCGTAAGACCCGTCGCTACATGATGATGACGGCCGAAGAGAAGATGGACGTGGATCTCCATATCCAGGGCCACGAAGTCCGGGCAGCAGAAGACTTCGGCGAACGCCGTAGCCTCCAGAATGTTGATCCCGGTATGGCCACCCTGCCTCGTGCCTCGGGCGCCCCACTACTTCCCGAGGACCAGCTCGCCCTCGGTCCTGGCCCCGGCATCCCTCTCACTCCCGACGAGGTAATCCCACCCCAGGATATCGCCGCAGGTGAACTAACCAGCGCCATCGCCCAGGGTCTTGAGCCCGATGGCACACTGCCACCGGTTGACATCGGAAGTCTTCTCACACAAGTCTGATACAGTTCTATCAAACCCGCTACCTAACCCGCACAGGAGAACCCGTAATGACCATGACCGAAGGAACACCGACGCCTGACCCGGCTCCATCCGAAGGCGAGGCTCCGGCCCCGGCCGCACCCGTCGTAGTCGATCCAGCTTCCATCGCTGCCCCGCCCGTTGTCGATCCCGACGAAGCGTCGGCTGCGTTCACACCCGAGCAACTTCCGTATGTGCAGAAGATCCGCAAGGAGAACGCTGACCGACGTGTTGAAGTGAAGGGCTGGACCGATGCGTTCGCCGCCTTCGAGGGAGTGGACCAGTCGTGGATTCAAGAGACTTTTCGTTTGGCATCGAGCCAGGACCCCAACGTGGCAGCCGCTGGGGTGAAGCGCATTGGGGAGATGCAGGACCTCCTGCTCGGCAAAGACCTAAGCGCTGCACCTGCCGCCCCCGCATCCGTACCGGTACCGGCAGCCGCTACCGCCCCCGTAGTGGGAGAGACCACACCAGTGCCCGATCCAAACAACGCACCCGTCACGGTGGCTCAGTTCCAGCAGTGGAAGAACGATCAGATTCACCAAGGCCGTGTTGACACTCAGAAGAACCTCATCGACTCCGAGCTGGTCGAGGCTGGGTTCGCCGTAGGTTCGATCGAGTACCGGCAAGCTCTGGACTTCACCCGGAACGACACCGACGGTGACCTCACGGAAGCTATCCTGATGGTCGGCCGCTACCAGCAAGCCATCCGAGATGGCGCCATCAGCGCCAAGAAGGATCAGTCTGGCAGGTTCCCGAGCACGTCTACCAATGTCGCTTCCGGTTCTCCAGCCGATCCTGCTACACAGGAGAAGCCAAACTGGGAGAACGCTCGCAAGCGTCTCGATGAAATGCTTGACGCACAGCCCGGAGAACAGGTCTGAGAAATCTGTGCTACAGTCATAACTGACCGGAGGGAACTCCCACGCATTGGAGCCTTCGGTCAGTATCAGACCTGGTGTCTGAATACCCGAATACTTGAACTGCCCGAATGGCCTGGTGCCGGAGGACAGCGCAGCGAAGTGCTTGATGCACCGCAGCCGCACCCCTACCACCAACCCATTCCACCTCATAGGAGAGGCACAGTTCAATGTCAGCAACGACCACCACTGCTGCGAATGCTCTGAAGGACGTTTACCTTCCGGTCATCCGTGAGCAGCTCAACAACTCTGTGGAGTTCCTGCGCCAAGCGGCCACGAACACCCACGACATCGAGGGCAAGAACGCAGTGCTCTCGCTGCACACCAAGCGCAACTCAGGTGTTGGCGCCCGGAACCCCGAAGGCGGCACGCTGCCCGAGGCCGGTTCACAGGCATACGCCGAGCAGCGCATCCCCGTCTATGCGATGTACGGCCGCATCAAGATCAGCGGCATCCTCATCGAGACGATGAAGTCCGATAAGGGCTCCTTCGCTCGTGCTCTGGAATCAGAGACCAAGGGCATCACAGCCGACGTACAGCGTGACTACAACCGTCAACTCTGGGGCACCTCGAATGGCGTCATCGCCACCGTGGCCTCCGAGTCGGCTGGTGTTATCACACTGAACTCCGACACAACCACAACTCAGCTTCGGCAGTTGGAAGTTGGTATGAAGATCGACATGGGAACTGTCGCAGATCCGACCCTTCGTGGTACGGCTCTCGTCATCGACAGCATCAGTCGTTCCACACCTTCCATCACCGTCACTGGCACCATCTCGGGCACACCCACCACAACGGACTTCATCTTCCGTAACGGTTCCGGTGGAATCGCAGGTGGCGTGGGTCAGAAGGAGATCACTGGCGTTCCGACGATCGTGAACGACAGCGGCACCCTCCACAACGTCAACCCCACGAACGATCCCATTTGGGTTTCGGAAGTGAACGCCAACGGCGGTACAGATCAGGCAACCACGGACACTCTGTTCGAGATCCTGCTTGACGACGTTCGTCACGAAGGCGGATCCGAGATCGACCAGATTTGGGTCGGCTCCGGGGTGAAGCGCAACTACAACGCCCAGATCAAAACGCTTCGGCGTTTCGACAATACTGTCGAGATCAAGGGTGGCGCCAAGATGCCGACAGTTGATGTCGGCCGAGGCGAAGTTGCCCTCATCGACGAGCGTGACGTGCCCGAAGGCCAGGCATTCTGTCTGACCATGGCCCACATGATCGAGTTCGTTCTTTCGGACTGGGACTTCATGGACATGGACGGCAACGTCCTCAAGTTCGTGGACAACGAGGACGCCTACCAGGCGGTCTTGAGGACATATAGGGAATTGGCCACTGATAAGCGCAACGCCCACGGGCGCCAGGACGACCTCGAAACGACAGGCTGACCTAACATGTGAATTGTGCTAGTCTTGACGCATGGCAAGACCTACGAATGCACAACTGTCCAAGGCGGACGCATTGTTCGCCACCAACCATCTCCTGTGCGGGAGCTGTAAGATGGCCCTTCCACTGGCTTCCTTCGGGAAGTCACGGAAGGGTCGCTTTGGTTTCCGAACTAGCTGTCGAGAATGCACCAACAAGATAAATCGAGAGGTGTACTACCCGAAGCAAGATCGGGCCAAACTTGC